>NJEA01000008.1 GCA_002254545.1 Candidatus Aenigmarchaeota archaeon ex4484_224 | reverse complement strand
TTTAATATGAAAATAGTATGGAAGTTCTTCTTTATTTCCTCTTATTTCCATTACAAAACTTCTGTTTGTCTTATATAAAGTTCCATCACCAGCAAATATTCCAGCTAATTCTGCAATTTTTTGATTAATCAATTCCATAAATTTTATTTAATTTTCTAAAAACTTAAACATTATTAAGCTAAATTCGAAATTATATTTAGGTGGAAGAAGATGCCAATAACAGTTCAAACCTTGAATGATCTAGTAGAAAAAGATGTTTTTACAACAAAGGGCTTTTATTGTGGGAAAGTAAGAGATGTTGAGCTAGATCTTTCAAGATTCAAAGTAAAGTCATTAGTAATAGAAATTGCAAGAGGAACTATCTTTGATAGAATGCTTTCAGGAAAGAGAGGAATGATAGTTCCATATTCAATGGTTCAAGCAATTGGAGATATAGTAATAATTAAGCATATAGCAATGCCAGAAGTTTCAACTGAAGTTGTTGAAGAGTCTTAAAAGTTTCTTTCTTCTTTCTTCTAATTTTTTGTTAAAAAAACAAAAAACCCAAAAAGTTAAGCTTAGTCAGAATCCTAGATCATCTTCTTCATCAACTAATGGATCCCAGAGATCATCTCTTTCAAATTCATCTAGCTCCATTTTTCCACCTTTCTACCCCTCTTTAAAAAAATAAAAAAGAGGGGCTATCTGATAATATCAATGCCGAGTGTTCTATTGATTTCTCTTGTAACTGGTTCTTCTCTTGTTACTGGTCCTAAAATGTATGGTGATTTTACTCCAGTAACAATTGTAATTACTTGAATCTTTCCTTCAAACTCTGGCAAAATTCTAGCTCCCCAGAAGACTTGTGCACTTGGATCTAAATATTGAGAAACTGTTTCTCCTATTAAATTAACTTCTTCTAGTTTCAAATCTGGTCCTCCTGTTATATGAATTAATGCTCCAGTAGCTCCAGTATAATCAACTTCTAGCAATGGATTTGTTAATGCTTTAGTTATTGCATCTCTTGCTCTATCTGAGCTATTTGACTCTCCTACTCCAATAGAAGCAACTCCACCAGCTCTCATTACTGCTCTTACATCTGCATAATCTAGATTTACTAGGCTTGGCAAAGTGATTGTTTCAGTAATTCCTTTTACCATGCTTGCTATTAGTTCATCTGCTACAGCAAAAGCTTGTTGAATACTTAAATTACCAGCATATTTCAACAATTTGTCATTTTCAATTACAATTACAGTGTCTGCATATTGTCTTAAATTTTGCAATCCTTCTTCTGCTTTTGCAATTCTTGCTCCTTCAATCTTGAATGGCATCGTAACTACAGCAATTACCAAAGCACCCATTGATTTTGCAATTTCAGCAACAACTGGAATGCTTCCAGTTCCAGTTCCCTTTCCCAAACCAGCTATTGCAAATAGCAAATCAACTCCTTCTAAAGCTTCTTTTATTTCATTTCTTGATTCTTCAGCCGCTTTTTTACCAATTTCTGGAAAACCCCCAGCTCCTAAACCTTTTGTAAGTTCTTTTCCTATCAAAATCTTTTGATCAGCTTTTGCAATTGCTAAATGTTTAGCATCTGTATTGATTGCAACTGTTTTTGCTCCCTCAATCCCCATTTCAGTTAATCTTGTAACTGCGTTGTTACCGGCTCCTCCGCATCCAATTACAGCAATTTTTGCTCTTCTTACACTAAATCCAAATTCTTGTTCAACTAGTTTGTAATAGTCTACATCTCTTGAAACCATTCCGCTTGTTGATTGAATTTTAAATCTTTCAGTTGGACTATCTTCTTTGAATGTTTTTTCCAAGGCTTTTTTAACAATTGAATCCATATTTTATCCTCCTATTTTTCAAATCATATATTTTTCTCAATCGAAATTCATTTATATAGAGTTTCAACATTTTCTTTTTTAGAAGGTTTGAATTTTAGAAATTAGACTGCCCAAATGAAAAGAACGCGCGCCTAAAAAATAAATTCTGTTGGGCATTATAAAAACATTTCTAGAGTTTATTCTATTAGATTTAAAAAATATTTTGAAAAATATTTACTCAAATGGTAGTTTATTTTAAATTTTTAGAAGTTAGAAGAAAATTATGGAAAAGAAGAAAAAAGAAAATTTTGTTGAAATTTCTGAGTTTCAAGCAGAAGAATTTCCAAACTTAGAAGAAATTGTTGAAGAAGTTATTAGGGAAAACCCAAAGTTAATTTTGGAATATAGATCTGGAATTAGATCTTCTTTAACAAAATTGATTTCAAAAGTTATGGAAAGAACTAAAGGAAAGGGAGATCCTAAGAAAATTAAGGATATAATTATTGAGAAACTTTAAGTTCCAAAATCTTTCCTATATTTTTATATTCTCTAGAAGTGCTAACGAAGTTAAGAAAACTTAGATATCTCATATAATTTCTTTCCATGTTTTCTGCTAAAAACTCTGGATAGTTTACTTCTTTTCTATATTCTTTTACTTTTTCAATAATTCTACTGATATACCTTTCATATTCCTTTTTGGAATATACTCTCCATCTATTTCTGTAGGGATATTTTTCGTATCTTCCAACAAAATCTATAATTTTTTCAAAAGTTGGATTCACAATTTTTCCAAAGAGTTGCGTTTCATAATTTTTTACTACAATTCCTTCAATAAAATTTTCTTTTGAAAGGATATCTCTTACTTCTTCGTTTTCTCTAATTACTTCAACCATTTTGGGATTAATTTTTGTTTTAAAACTACTTTTTGTAGAAAATAGCAAATTTTCTAAAAATTCTTGAAAGTTTTCTCTAGAAATTTGACCAACATAAATAACATTAACAGGTATCATTCCTATTTGCAGAAATATTCTAATTTTTTCAGGAAGGTCTAAGAATTTCTTGCTATGAACACTATAAATATCAATTCCTAATACAGGAGAAGGTAACTCTTGATAATAAATTGTATGAGTGTTTGTTAGGTCTTCTCCAAAGAGGATATATCCATTTATTTCAAATTTTACTTGCTTTCCATCTACCTTTTCTTCTATTACTATTGGCTTGGAAAGTAGTAATTCAACTTCTTTAGGAGTTAAATAATCTTTACCCCTAACAAGTGTATTAGGGGTATATATCCTATTAATTTTGTACGCAGGAATTTTATCTATCATTATTTTCACCTTTAATTTGTTCCCATTTTTTCTTACTTGAAAATCTTTTTTTAAATTTCCTATATCCTTTTTTCATGATTTCTTCTATACTTTCTTCTTAAAGTAATGAAGTTTTGGGTTATTTTTAACTATCCTATTATCTGCTGTAAGGATCATATCCATTTTTCCATAGTATGCAATATCTAGAACTTTTTTATCAGCGGGGTCTGTGTAGATTGAAGGAATGCTTGCCTTTTCGTATAGTTTTTTTCTTTTTGCTATTTCAAGCGTTTTACTTTTTAAATCAAGTATATAAAGGATTCCTTTTTCTTCAACCAGTTCAAGAGCTTGGATATTTATTTCTACATCCCCAACTTTTACTGGAATATATCCCTTATCTAGAAGTTTTTTCTGATTAGTTTTGGAAAAAATTATTCTTTTCAAATATTTTTGGATATCTATCTTTCCTTCTCTGTGAAGATTATATATTCTAAAGTATTCATATATTTTTTCTTTAATTTTTTGAACAGAACCATCTATTATTTCAAGAGAAGTATAAAATTGGATGTATTTTCCATACATTTTACTAACCTTTTCGATTATGTTAGAGATATCTCTATAAGTTATTCTATCAAACGTAAACATTTCTTTAAAATCTTCATAGAAATTTTCTTCTTGATATAATTCTTTTTCTAGTTGATTAGCTAACAAAGAGACTACTACATTTTCATCCAAGAATATACTTATAACATTTCTCTCTTTTCTCATGATACTACTTTTTGGTTGTTAATATTTAAAGTTTTAGCTAGTTTGAATAAATATGAAAAAGATAAAAAAATTAGAGGGCCCGTGAGGTAATTGGATAGCCTGCGGGGCTTCGGACCCCGTCGTCTGGGTTCGAATCCCAGCGGGCCCATATCGTTTTAACCAGTTATACATACTAACTAAAGAAAAGTTTAAGATTTATGATTCCATATACCAAGGACATCTACTTCTAGCCCTATTTTTCAGAAATTTAACAATTTTAAATTTAGATAATTCTATTTTCTTTAACTATCATTCCAAGTATCCTTTAATAATTTCAGGATTTCTCAAAATAACTAATATTTATTTTAATTATTTAGTAAAAATTTAATTTGACCTTAAACCCTATGAAGAATGACGGGCAGCATGATCTATGATGAGACCCTTAAGTTCAGAGGGGAGGAAATTCTATGAATTTTGAGAATCATAAAGTTTAGATATAAGCTTTAAGCATACTAATTTATTCGCTTTTTTAGAACTTCAATTAGTGAGTTGGTTAGAAAGAAGAAGGAAAATAAAGTTTGTTCAATTTTCTGTTTATTATAGGCAATCCTTGCCAGAATGGAAAGAAGAATCCATAGAGAAAGAACTTACAGAAATTATTGAAGAACTTTTTCCTGGAGAAATTAAAAGATATGTTTCGGACGAAGAAAGAATGGTATTAAGAGTTAAGGATTTAAACCAATTCTACACAAAAGTTAGAGAAGTTCAAATTCATATTAAAAAGTATATTTTTGAAATTGAGGAAAGAGAAATAGATTATGAAGAAAAGAAGGAAGAAATAGTAAAGAGATTAAGGAGCTATAAAGTTTCAGAGTTATATGATCCATATCTATCAAAAGATGAGATTGGAATGTTAATTTCTTTTCCAAAAGATGTTTCATATTTTGCTAAAAAGGGATTTAGGGCAGTTAGACCTAAGAAAAAATTTGAAAAAGAAATTATAAATCAAATTGCTTAATGTTTTAATTAAGAAATCAAAAGATAAATTGAAAAAGCCTCCGTCGTCTAGCCAGGTCAAGGATGGCGCCCTCTCGAGGCGCAGACCCGGGTTCAAATCCCGGCGGAGGCATTGAAATTTTTTGTGAATATGTAATGTAAAAAATAATTCTTTAAAAGAGCTAAACTTCTAAAATAAATTATGGAAAATTATGACATTGTTATAGTTGGAGGAGGACCAGCTGGTTTTTTAGCTTCTATTTTAGCAAAGCAAAAATACAAAGAAAAATCAATTGCTTTGATAAGAAAAGTTTCTAAAGGAGTAATTCCTTGTGCTTTACCTTATGTTTGTGGAACGTTAGGTCAAATAGATAAAGATTTACTTTCAGATAAACCTTTGGATGATTTGGGAATTCAATTGATAATAGATGAGGTTGTTGAAATAGATAGAAAAAATAAAATTGTTAAAACAAAAGGAGGAATTGAGATTGGATATCAAAAATTAATTTTGGCAACTGGTTCTTTACCATCAAAAGTTCCTATTAAAGGAATTGAAAATGCTTATTTTGTTTACAAAGAAGTTGAAAAATTTAGAGAATTAGAAGAAGAAATTGAAAAAGCAAATGATATAACCATAGTAGGAGGAGGTTTTATAGGAGTTGAGCTTAGCGAAGATTTGGTAAAAATGGGAAAGAAAGTTAGAATAATAGAAATTTTGCCTCATGTTTTGCAAATTGCTTTTGATGAAGAATTTTGTAAAGAATTGGAAGAAAAAATGAAAGAAAAAGGAATTGAATTGCTTACAAATTCAAAAGTTGTTGAAATTCAGAAAAATGAAAAATTTAAGGTAATTTTGGAAGATGGAAGAAAAATTGAGAGTGATTTAGTAATAGTTGCTATTGGAACAAAACCAAATATAGAATTAGCTAAAAAAGCAGGGTTAGAAGTAAATAAAGCAATTAAAGTTAATGAAAGAATGCAAACTAGTGATAAAGATATTTTTGCAATTGGAGATTGTGCTGAAAAGTATGATTTCTTAACAAAAAAACCTAAGCCAATAATGCTAGCTTCTATTGCTTGTACAGAAGCTTTTGTAGCAATTGAAAATTTGTTTGAAGAAAGTTCGGTTAAAATGAAAGGAGTTTATGGAACTTTCCTAACAAAATTTGATGATTTAGTTTTAGGAGCTACTGGATATACCGAGCAAAATGCAAAAAGAGAGGGAATTGATGTTGTTAGTTCAAGTTTTGAAACTGTTGATAAGCATCCTGGAAAAATGCCAGAAGCTAGAAAAATTAAAGTTAAATTAGTTTTTGATAAAAGTGGAAAATTGATTGGAGGACAATTGCTTGGAAGTTTAAGTTCAGTACATTTGATTAACTTAATTAGTTTGTTAATAGAAAATGGATATACGGTAGATAAAATTTTGAGTATGCAGTTTGCAACTCAACCATGGCTTACGCCAGCGCCAACAGTTTTTCCAATAGTTAGGGCTGCATTTTTAGCAAAGCAACAATTAAGAAATTAAGAAAAATAAAAGATATCGAGCTAACTTTTGCTTCTTCTTTTCAATTTTTTAGCTATTCCAAATATTTTTCCCATCCTCATCTCCTCACAACTCTTACAAAGTTACTTGCCTTTTTAACAATCTCCTTTAGCGTTTCTTCGTCCATAGGAGTAAACCTTTTTCCTCCAACCACCTCCACATCAGGTCTAAAATTCTGTAAATAATATATCTTACCGCCTTTGATAGCTTTAGCAATTTCAACTATATCTTCAACTCTGTGAAATTCTTTCACTAGCGTAGTTCTAAACTCGTAAGCTATCTTTCCTTCCAGTAAAAGTTTAATTGATTTTTTTATATTTTCAAACATTTTTTCAGTTAAAACTCCACCAACAGTTAGATTGTACTTTTCAAAATCTAATTTGTTTTTAATGTCCAATTCCACATAATCTACTAGCTTTTCTTCTACCAAATTTTTCAACATTCTAAAATTTGTTCCGTTGGTTTCAAGAGCAACCGAATAGCCCATAGCTTTAACTCTTCTTATGAATTCGGGAAGGTCTGGGTGAATGGTAGGTTCACCACCTGTTATAACAACTGCTTCGTTCAAACCTTTATTCTTTTGAAGAAAAGAAAAAATTTCAGCTACAGGTACTTCTTTCAGCTTTTTTATCTTTTCCGGGAGAACAAGCTGTGGTACATAACAATAGGGACATCTAAAATTACAGCCAATAGTGAATACTATACAAGAAATTTTACCTGGATAGTCTATCAAGCTTAATTTCTGAAATCCACCAATCTTCATGAACTCACGAATGCTTTATCAAACATTTTTCTTTGCTTAAACTCTGCTTGCTTTCCGGGGTTGTACTGATCTACTGGTCTCAAATAACCGACAACTCTTGAGTAAACTTCTGTTCTCTTTCCACAAATCGGACACTTTGGATATTCTCCAGCTATGTAACCATGAACAGGACAAACGCTGAAAGTTGGAGTGATACTGATATAAGGCAATCTGAAGTTTTCAAATACCTTTCTTACTAAGGCCATTACTCCTTCTGCTGTCACTCTTTCTCCCAACCAAATGTGTACAACGGTTCCACCTGTATACCTGGTTTGAAGAGGATCTTGATGTCTCAATAGTTCCCAAAGATCATCTGTATAATAAACTGGAAGCCAAGTAGAATTTGTATAGTAAGGAGCAGCTTTCTTCTCTTTCACATCTTTTTCATTTGCAACTATTATGTCGGAATATTTGCTTTTATCTATTCTTGCGAGCCTATAGCTTGTGCCTTCCGCAGGAGTAGCTTCTAAATTGTACATATTTTCTGTTTCTTCTTGGAATTCGATCAATTTGCTACGCATGAAATCCAAAACTTTTATTGCGAACTTGTGTCCTTCTTTCTCACCTATGCTACAACCCAAAAAGTTTAAGCAAGCTTCATTCATTCCAATTAAACCAATTGTACTGAAATGGTTTTTCCAGTATTCACCAAAAGTTTGCTTTATACTTCTTAAATAGAATTTCGAGTAGGGATAGAGACCTCTTTCAGTAAATTCTTCTAGTACTTTTCTTTTAATTTCTAAAGATTCTTTTGCAAGATTCATGAGATTACTTAACCTTTCAAAAAATTCATCTTCATCCTTTGATAAATAGCCTATCCTTGGCATATTGATGGTAACTACACCTATAGATCCTGTTAAAGGATTGGCTCCAAAAAGTCCTCCACCTCTTTTCCTTAACTCCCTTTTATCGATTCTAAGTCTACAACACATACTTCGCACATCTTCTGGTTTCATATCAGAATTAACGAAATTAGCAAAATAAGGAATTCCGTATTTTGCTGAAGTTTCGAAAACTTTTTTTGTAACTTCGCTTTTCCAATCAAAATCTTTTGTTATGTTAATGGTAGGAATTGGAAAAGTAAATACTCTTCCTATACCATCTCCCTCGAGCATGACTTCGGCTAAAGCCTCGTTGAAAATATTCATTTCCTCTTGGAAGTCTCCATATACTTCATTCCTAATCTTTCCTCCAACAATTACAGGTTCGTTTTTCATGAAGCCAGGGATTTTTAAATCTAGCGTTATATTAGTGAAAGGTGTTTGAAATCCAACTCTTGTAGGAACATTCATATTAAACATAAATTCTTGTAAAGCTTGTTTTACATCTCTATAGCTTAGTTTATCATATCTTATGAAAGGTGCAAGGAAAGTGTCGAAATTTGAGAAAGCTTGTGCGCCAGCAGCCTCTCCTTGCAGCGTATAAAGAAAGTTAACAACTTGCAATAAAGCAACTCTAAAGTGTTTTGCTGGTTTAGATGTAATCTTTCCCCTTACCCCAGTAAATCCAGTTAATAACAAATCTCGTAGGTCCCAACCAACACAGTACGGGCCAAGGATTTGAAGATTGTGTAAATGAAAATCACCGTTTATATGAGCTTTCGCTATTTCAGGATTTCTCTTCAAGTAAATTCTATGAAGCCAATACTCACGTACAACTTGTGAGAATATATGGGTATTTAACCCCTGCAAAGAGAAGGTCATGTTCGCATTTTCTTTTACTAACCATGTCTTTTTGTACAAATATCCGTCTACTAACTCTCTAATTTGGTTGTGAAGGGCTCTATAAAGAATGTAAGCTTTTGCAACTTTATAGAAACCTTTTTTCATGAGAGCTTCTTCTACCAAATCTTGAACTTCCTCTACTGTGGGTATAGCTTTACCTGACCTTTTTAACGAAATTACAACTTCATTTGCAATAGTTTCAGCAACTTTTTTATCACCTTCACCTACAGCTTTCATAGCCTTTAAAACAGCTATCGTAATTTTTCTCTTATCAAAAGGAACTACTCTGCCATCACGCTTTTTTATTTTTTCAATTTCTTGCATAAAACAAATTTTATCCTTTTCGGTATAAAAGAATTTGGATACCGTATCCAATGTATTTAAACATATAATATTTCCTTAAGCTCTAAGTATTTTAACAATCTCATCAGGATAACATTTTTCCTATTTAGCTTCTCCTTGGTTTATATTATAAAGTAGAAGAGTTACCAAAATAAAAGTATGAAAAAAGTTAGAACCTTAAGAAAATTTGACAGATACGATGTACTTAGGGTTTTCTTTTTGATAGGAAAAAAAGGTAAAGTCCCGAGGGGTAAACTATCTAAACTGAGTGGGATAGGCGAAGGAAGTATTAGAAATATACTGAAAATACTTTCTAATAGAAAGCTTATTGTTATTACACGAAAAGGAACTGAACTTTCTCCTAAAGGTAAGAAAGTTTTTGATCAAGCAATGAAGCTTTTTACTCTACCAAAGAAAATTAGGCATGATGTGTTTAAAGATGGTTTCGACGCATATGCATGTGTGGTAAAAAAATATGAGCGAGAAAAAATTAAAGAACTTTACAAGGCTAGAGATTTCGCTATAAGAAAGGGCTGTAATTCGGCTATGGTGTTAATATGCAATCGAAACGGGTCTATTAAAATACCCTATGTAAGAAAATGGAACTTTAACATGTTGCATGAAGAATTGGAAGTGTCGCCCACTCAACTAGTTGTTTTAGCATCTTCTAAAGTTAGAAAAATTACTGAAAGAGGAATACTTTCAATTCTTGAGTATTTAAACGAAGAAATAGCGAAATTGTTTAAAAAAGTAACTGGTATTTCAAAGGTTAAAGGCTTTACATAGAGGAATAACCACTCTAAATTTTACATTTTATAGAAATATTAATGGAAAGTTTGTCAATAAAGTAATAAAAATTAAATTCTTTCAATTTCTCCTAAACTTTCAATTTTTATAGGTCTACCTTCAACCAAAGCTTTTGCTATCTTTTTTCTTGCACTATTTATCAATCTCCAAACAGTTCCTCTAGAAACATTCATTCTTTTGCCAGCTTCTTCAACAGTTAAATCTTCCAAATCAATTAACCTTATAGCTTCAAACTCAGCATAGCTTAAAATCATTGGTTCTTTCACAACTTTCTTTTCAGGAACAAATTCTTGAACTCTTGGTAATTCTTGTAAATATATCCATCTAGGAATTCTTCCTTTACCTTTCCATCCCCATCTCCATCTCCATCCCATATTTTGTGATATAGCAAAAAATTTATATAAAAGTTTGCTAATAATATTTTGTGATATAGCAAAAAAAGGTGAAAAAATATGAGATGGAGAAGAAGGTTTAGAAGAAGATGGTTTTGGTATTGGTTAGCTAATAGAAGAGATATCCAGGATATCCAGGAATTTCCTTGGTTTTGGCCAGGAAGAGGACCTTGCTGGTATTTCTATTACAAATTCTTTTTAAACAAAAAGAAAGAAGAAAACAAACAAAAATAAATTTCAAAAATTTAACTTTTTTGTATGAATATGAAAGAAGAAAGAATAAAACAGGGAGAAAAAGCAGCTCTAGTAGGAGCGTTTTCAATTATTCTTCTCTCTATCCTAGAAGCTTTAATAGGTTTGTTTTCTTCAGCTCTAATTTTGGTTTCAGATGCTTTGCACAATCTTACAGATTCTTTAGTTCTTTTTGCTTCTTGGCTAGGTTTAAGAATTTCGAGAAGAAAGCCAACAGAAAAATTTCCTTTTGGGTTTTACAAAGCAGAAAATTTAATTTCTTTACTAATTTCAATTTTCATAGTTTATGCAGCTTTTGAATTGTTAATAGAAGGATATCAAAGAATTTTTGTTCTAACAGAATTTAAAATGCCTTTAGAAGTTTTTGGAATAACAATTGTCTCTATAATTTTTTCTTACTTTCTTGCAGTTTATTTAATAAAAAAAGGAAAAAAAGTAAATTCACAGGCTTTGATAGTAAATGGAAAAGAAAGAAGAGCTCATGTACTTTCTGGAATTGCAATTCTTTTAGTAGTTTTTCTTTCATTCTATAAAGTTCCTTATGTAGAAGGTTTAGCAGTAATTTTCTTTTCAATTTTAGTTTTTAGAGATGGAATAATTTCAGCTAAGGATTCAATTTTTTCTTTGCTTGATGTTTCTCCTGGCAAAGAAATCGAAAAAAGAGTTAAAAAAGAAATTCTTTCGGTTAAAGGGGTTAAAAGAATAAAAGAAATTAAATTAAGAAGATCGGGACCTTTCATTTTGGGAGAAGCTAAAATTGAAGTTGAAGAAAAAACTGATGTTAAAAAAGCTCATAAAATTGCTGATTTGGTTGAAGAAATTGTTAAAGAAAAGTTTGATGAAATTATTTCATTTTCTATCCATTTTGAACCGTTTGAAAGAAGAGAAATAATTATAGCAATTCCAACCAATGAAAATAAAAAGTTAAATTCAAAGGTAAGCAAAGAATTTTCTAGAGCTAATTTCTTTGTTTTGGTTAAAGTTGATAGAAAAGCTAAAAAAGTAAAGAAAGTTGTTGTTAAAAAAAATAAATTCAAGGAAAAGAAAATTAGAGTGGGATTAACAGTTGGTAATTTCTTAGTTAATCAAAAAGTTGATATAGTTATTTGTAAAGAAATTGGTGGAATCGCATTTAATACTTTAAGAAGTAATTTTGTTGAAATTTTTAGAATCAAAAAGGATTTAACAATAAAAGAGAGTATTGAAAAATTTTTAAAAGGAAAACTAGAAATAGTTGAAAAACCAACTAGAAAAAGTGGTTAAAATGAGAATTGCTTTACCGTCTACAGGAAAAGATTTAAATTCAATTGTAGATTCAAGATTTGGAAGAGCTTTATATTTTGTTTTTGTTGATGTTGAAGGAAAAGAAATTAAAAAATTTGAAGCTTATGAAAATCCTGCTTACAATGCTTTTGGAGGGGCTGGAATCCAAGCATCTCAATTTGTTGCAAACAAAGGAGCAAATGTTGTAATTTCCCCTTCTATTGGTCCAAATTCTTTTGGTTTGTTAATTCAAGTAGGAATTAAAATTTATTCTTGCCCTTTTGGAATTAGCATTAAACAAGCAGTTGAAATGTTTTTGGAAGGAAAATTGAATGAATTTAAAGCTCCTTTTGGTCCTGGATTTGGAAGAGGAAGAGGTTGGAGAGGAGGTTGGGGTAGAGGACCTTGGTAAAAATTATTGCAGTTTCTGGGGTTAAAGGAGGAGTTGGAAAATCAAGCGTTGCAATTTTACTTTCTCTCTATCTTTCAAAAAATTATAAAGTTCTACTAGCTGATTTAGATGTTGAATGTCCGAATGATTATATTTTACTAATTCAAAAATTGGAAAAGGAAATTGGAAAAGTTTTTAGAGAGCATCCTGTTCTTATAAAAGAAAAATGCAAAAAATGTGGAATTTGTGCAAAATCTTGCAATCAAAATGCAATTTTTTGGGTAAAAGGAAAATATCCAATTTTTATTAAAGAAAATTGTATTGGTTGTGGTTTATGTCAGATTAAATGTCCTTTCGGAGCTATTAAAATGAAAAAAGAGGAGGTAGGAAAAGTTTTTCTCAATAAGGTAAATGAAAATTTATATTTGTTAACAGGAGTTTCAAAAGAAGAAATTGAAGAAACTGGGGATATAGTTAAAAAATCAAAAGAAATAGCTTTGGAGTTTTGTAAAAAAGAAAAAATAGACTATCTAATCATTGACACTGGAGTAGGTATGCATTGTAATGTAATTCATGCATTAATAAATTCTGATTTGGTTTTATTAGTAAGTGAACCAACTCCCTTAGGAGCTTATGATTTAGATTTAGCTTTAAAGCTAACTAAAAGACTCAAGTTAAAAACCAAAGTCATTTTAAACAAAGCAGGCATTGGAGATGAAAAATTTATAGAAAGAATTGCAAAGAAGAACAAAGTCGAAATTGCTTTAAAAATTCCATTTTCCATAGAATTTGCAAAAACTTATTCTCAAGGGAAAATTTTAGAATTTAAAAGAATTAACTGGATGAAGGTGATAGAATGAAAATTGCTGTTGTTAGTGGAAAAGGTGGAGTAGGAAAAAGTATGATAGCAAGTTCTTTTGCTATTCTTTTTTCGAAAAGAGGTAAAAAAATTGTTGCTTGTGATTGTGATGTAGATGCACCAAACATGGCAATTTGGCTTGGTATTAGAAAATCAAAGTTAATTAGAAAAGTTAAAACTTCTAAGAAATCTTTTATTAAAAACCAAAAAGAGGCAAAGAAGTGTAATTTAGATCCAAAGATTTGTAAGTTTGGTGCAATTTCTTTGGAAAATGGAAAATACAAAATTAATAGATTTTTATGTGAAGGTTGTGGCTTATGTAATGCTTTATGCCCTAAAGGTTTTGGGTTAAAAGATGTAGAAAATGCCGAGATTAGGATTGTCAATACAAAATTTGGTTTTCCATTAATTTTTGCTCAACTTTATCCTGGAGAAACAGGTTCAGGAAAAATCGTTGATGAAACTGTTAAGGAAGCTGAAAAATTTGACCATGAAATCATGATAATAGATTCTTCTGCTGGGGTAGGATGCCCAGTAAACGCATCTTTAAAAGTTGCAAATTACGCAATTATAGTGGTTGAGCCAAGCTTATCAAGTTATGCGGATATGAAAAGAGTTCTTAGAGTCATTAAATATTTTGGAATTGAATTTTTTGTTTTGATAAATAAGTTTAATTTAAACGAAAAAGTTAGTAAAAAAATTGAAAATGAATTTAAAGATAGAATAATTGGAAAAATTAGCTATTCTGAAAAATTAATTGATTGTTTATCAAAGTTTAAAACTGCTTTTTGTGATGAAAAAATTAAAAAAGAAATTGAAAAATCTTTTGAAAACTTTCTTAAAAAATTAAACTTAAAGTAAATCATTCAAAGTTCTTAAATCGAAAACTATTAAATTTGGTTTAACTTCAAAAACTTTTTGCAATTCTTTTCTACTTCTTAAAATCAAAATCGAAAAAATGTTGAAATTTTTTGCAGTTTTTATATCAACATGAGAATTTCCAATTAAAATTAAATTTTCAGGTTTTTCTTGGTATAATTTAATTGCTAATTCTATGATTCTTTTATTTGGCTTGTAAGATTTTGCTTTTTCAGAAGTTACAATAAAATTAAAAAATTTTTTCAAATCATGAAATTTTAAAGTATATTCAACAATTTTATCATCACTATTCGATATAATTCCTAATTTCAAATCTTTCTCTTTCAAATTTTCTAAAAAATTTAAAGCATCTTCAAAAACAAATGTCTTTTCTTCAATATATTGCTTGTAAAAATTAAAAATTTCATTGGTTGAAAGTTTAATTCCAAATTTAGAGAAGGAAGAAGATGTTATATCCAAAATTGGTTTAAACTCCTTTTGACAATATATAATTTCTTTTAATTCTTTCAAAAATTCAGAAATAATTTCTTTTTGATTTTCAACCTTTAATTTTTCACAAATAAAGCTAATAGCCTCTCTATATCTTGAATGAACAATAGTTCCTGCCAAATCAAACAAAATTCCTTTAACTTTCTCTCTCATATTCATCTATAAACTGAACTTTCTTAATATTTTTAAAGAACTTCAAAATTGTTTCGGAAATTGAATTCTTTCTCGTAAAATCTAAAATTTTCTTCTTGTCTTTAATTTTAATACTCTCATTTTCAATTTCAACATCAAGATCTTTACTATTTGAAAAGATTTCAATTATTCCTAAAATTTTTTCTTTATCATTTTTTGCTTTACTAACAACTTCAATTTCAAAAACCAAATTTTTTCCAGCCAAAGGATGGTTAAAATCAACAATCACTCTTCCTCCAGAAACACTTAAAATTCTTCCTCTAATTCCATTTATTGTAACTTCTTGCCCAGCAATTGGATTAATTCCTTGATTTAAAAAGTCTTTCGTTGAAAATTGTCTTTTCTTTTAAAGTATCTTCAATTTTTTTAAAAACAAACTTTGCTCCTATTAGAACTGGCAAAGGCTTATAAGATAATTTTTCATTATAAATGTTTGCTTTTTTTGCAACTTCCTCTATATTTGTATCAAAAATTTCTCCACTTTCTTTTATCTTTCCAATATAATTTATGTAAACTAAGTCTCCTTCTTCCATAATCCTTTCTTGATTTATTGATATAAAAAGTTTTAAAATTCAAACTTTTCGGGGATTTTCCTTATATCTTTTCGTAGCATTATCAATAGAATAAAAACGATTAAAATTATAATTATTGCCCAATCTATTAAAGAAAGTGAAATTATTGGATGAGATAAGCTTGAGGTTGCTGGCAAAAATCCCATTCTCTCCCATTTGAAATTTTAAATTAATTTTTAAATTTCTTTTGGAAATTCTTCAGGTATTTTTCTTATTTGAATTTGTTGATATCTATAAATTCCATAAGCAAGTAAGCTTGCAATTAACAAAATAATTACTATCTTAAAGAAAATTTCAGAGATAAATATAGCTTTTTCTAACGAAATTTCCTTACAAACTTTTGCATAATCATTTTCAACTTTTAGCTTCAATTTTTTTGTTTTAATTTCATTTAGATCAATTCCAAAAACTTTTTCAGAGTTTCTTTTTAAAGTTATATTTTTTGCAATTTCAAGTTTGTTATTCATTTCTTTTACAGATATATTTTCTTCATCATAGTTTCCACAATTTCTTACTTTAAAGTAAAGGTAATTTCCAATTTTTTGTATATCTAAAATTTCTATACAATGAGCTCCAACAATTTCAAAAAGCTTTGTTTGATTTTTGGATATACCATTTACAATTAAATAAACGAATAAAGAATGATTTCCAGCAGAATATTTTGAAGTATCTATAGAAACTTTAACTTCTTTTAAACCTTCTTTTAAGAATGAAATCGGATAGAAAGAATCCATTTTTTCATCAACATAAACAAAAACTGTTAGATATGTAGGATATTGAGGAGATTCTGTAAGATTAATTTTTACAGAAAAATTCAACTTTTTTCCATACTTTATTTTTTCTGGAATTTGAATAGGAAGAAAATTAATTTCTATACGTTTTTCTTCTTTTGAAACATTTTCGCTTACAACAACATGTCTATGATAAACATGTCTATGATAAGAGACTTTTGGTTTAGTAATTTCTTCTTCTGTTTTATTTTCTTCCATCTCTTTAGTACAGTTTATTGCATAAAAACTTTTTACTTTAATTTTCTTAATTGGGTTATAATCGTATGGGAAATATTTTCCAACTATTATTTTTATTGTATGATTCCCTTCTTCTTTAACTACAAAATTTATAGAAAATTCTTTAGTTTGATTTATTTGGAAAAAATTTAAAGTTTGTGAAATTAAATTATCATCTAGCATCCAATTAACAAATAGAAGAGATGGACGATTTGAAATTAATTTAACTTTAGCTTTAGCTTCTGTTTCATTATTTATACAAACTTCTGAAGGAACATCTAAGCTTAAAATTTCGATTTCAAAAATTTTTGGTTTGGGTTTTGGCTTAGGTTTCTTTTTCTTCAAAACCTTTACAAAACCTAAAATTTTAGTTTCTTTATTGTATGTTAAATCCTTTGCATAAATTTCAATAGGATATATTCCAGGTGTTTTGGTTAAAATTTTTACGTAAAGAGTTGTTGTAAATGAAGAAAGAGGTGCTAATATTGTGCCTTTCTTATTAGTATAACAAATAAATCCACTTTTACATTTAACCCAAAGCTTAATTTTAGATGGTTGACAGAAAAATGAATTTTTGTTTACAATTTTTAGTTTATATGTGATTGTATCGCTAGGGTATCCTTCTTTGATTGATGGAAAAATTAAAACTAGTGGATTTGATGGTTCACAAGGATATAAAGGATTAATAGGGGAAGGAGGTCTTGGTTGTGGTTGTTCTTGAATTCTTTCTAGATATACTATTTTCTTAAAATAGCAAGAAGCCATTCCCATTGGATAAATGCTTATTGTTTTAGGAAGATATCCTTCCTTTTCAATTCTTATTTTATGTAGCTTATTATCTTCGATTATATAAAAAAACTTTCCATATTGATTTGTTTTTCCTATTAGCTTATCGTCCATGTATATTTTTGCATTGCTAATAGGAGTTTTTGTTTGAAGATCAAGAACTATTAGGTTTAATCTATAAGAAATGCAACTTTCTCTAGGATAAATTATATTGTTAATTAAATCATGAGCTAAAGCATTTTGAGAAATTGAAACTAGAAATGTAAATAAAACTAGTATTATTGCTATCTTTGTTAATTTTTTCATATTCAAGTATAGAAGAGAAAAGCATAAAAAGTTATCATTTTTAGGTGGTTATTCATGAAAAATAAATTTATTTTGTTAATTCTCAAAATTTATTTGAGAAAATGGCAAGAGTTATTTTAATAACTTCTGGAAAAGGTGGTACTGGCAAAACTATTTTAACAACAAACTTAGCTTTGGTATTAACTGAACTAAACAAAAGAGTTTTTGTTATAGATGCAAATTTAACAACCCCCCATCTCTCTTATTTTTTTGGTTTTTCTTTAACTTCTTCTACTTTACATGATTTTTTAGCAGAAAGAAAAGATCTAAATGAAGTAATTCATTTTCATAGCTCTGGAATTAAAATTTTGCCAGGAAGCTTAAAAACAAAAGATATAATCGATGTAAATCCAGATAGATTGTTAGATGCTGTAATAAAACTTTTGCCATTAGCTGATTATATTTTGTTGGATGGAAGCGCTGGAATAGGAAGAGAAACAATATATGCGATGAATGTAGCTGATGAAATAATTTTGGTCGTAAATCCGGAATTACCAAGTGTTGTTGATGGATTAAAAATCATTGAATTAGCAAAAAGTTTGGATAAAAAGGTAATTGGAGTTGTTGTGAATAGAGTTGGAGCTAGAGAAAGTGAATTGAGTTTAGAAAAAATTCAATCCTTAATTGGAGAAAGAATAATTGGAATTATTCCAGAAGATAGAGAAGTAGGAAGAAGTGTTGATTTTAGAATTCCTTTATTAAAATTAAATCCTAATTCTCCAGCAGCTTTAGCTATTAAAAAAATTGGTTATAGTTTGGAAGGTAAACAATTTAAATTTGAAAGAGTAAGCTTTTTCCATAAAATAAGAAAATTTTTGGGGTTGTGAATGGGAAAAACAATTACTTTGAAAATTCCAGCGTTAAAAAATTACTGGAAAATTTTAACTTTTATTTTTGCAATTTTGTTTGTTTTATCTTATTTTAATTTGCTAAATTTTTCAGGAAAATTTTATTCTATAAGTTCAATCCCAAAAGATGAAATTGGACAAAAGGCTATTGATTATATAAATTCAAATTTGGTAAGGCCTGGAACTTCAGCTTCTTTGGTTAAGGTTGAAGATTTGGGATCAGTTTATAGAGTTATGACAAGATATCAAGGAAGAGATATACCAGTTTATGTTTCAAAAGATGGAAATTATCTTTTTTTAGGTGCTTTTAATTTAAATCAAGCAACCTCTTCCAACCAACCAAAAGCACCCACTCCAGAAATTCCTAAGAGAGAAAAACCAGATGTAAAATTGTTTGTTATGAGCTATTGTCCTTTTGGTTTGCAAGCAGAAAAAGCAATGCTTCCAGTAATGAAATTGCTTGATGGAAAAGCAAGCATTACAATTCATTTTGTTGATTATTGCATGCATGGAACAAAAGAAGTTTATGAAAACTTAAGACAATACTGTATTCAAAAAGAGCAAAAAGATAAATATTATGATTATTTGCTTTGTTTTGTACAATCAGGAAATTAT
Organism: Candidatus Aenigmarchaeota archaeon ex4484_224; assembly: GCA_002254545.1. Taxonomy (GTDB): domain Archaea; phylum Aenigmatarchaeota; class Aenigmatarchaeia; order CG10238-14; family EX4484-224; genus EX4484-224. The sequence goes on along the minus strand of NJEA01000008.1, from coordinate 15,113 downwards.
TCTAAATGTTTGAAAGAAGCTAATGTTGATGAAAATAAATTGAATGATTGTATGCAAAGAATTGATAAAGAATATGGAATTACAGAAGCTTTGAATGATCAATCAAAATGGATGGGAAGATTCCCACCATTCAATGTAGAGAAAGACCTAAATGATAAGTATGGAGTAAGAGGATCTCCAACTTTAGTAATAAATGATAAAGTTGTTTCTATTGCAAGAAGTCCAGAATCTTATAAAGAAGCAATTTGTTCAGCTTTTGTTAATCCTCCTGAAGAATGCAATCAAAAACTATCAACACAAACAGCTTCTCCAGGATTTGGTCCTTTAACAGAAACTTCTTCTAGTTCTTCTAATGCACAATGTAGCTAAACTCCAATTTTTGGACAAATTTCTTTCAAAGGACATTCTTTGCATAGAGGTTTAATTGGTTTACAAATTGTTTGACCAAAAGCAACTAAAGTTTTGTTAAATTTTTTCTTCAATTTTTTCGGAATAATTTTATTCAAAATTTCATCACTTTCTTCAACACTTTTTGTTTTAATTAATCCAATTCTATTGGATATCCTATGAACATGAACATCAACAGCAATATAAGGTTTATCAAAAGCTTCATTTAAAATAACTTTTGCAACTTTTTTCCCAATTCCTTTCAATTTTATCAATTCTTCTAACCTAGAAGGAATTTTTCCATTGTACTTAACTTTTATTTGAAATGCTAATTCTTTCAAATTTCTTGCTTTTTGTTTATAAAAACCAATTTCATACAAAATTTTTTCAAGTTTTTCCAAATCAATTTTTATCAAATCATCTAAATTTTTAACTTTTTGAAAAAGTTTTTTACAAATTTTAATTGTAGTTTCATCTTTTGTTCTTGTGCTAAGAAAAGCAAAAATCAAAATTTTAAAAGGATCTTTATCAACAGTTTTTTCTTTTTGATATACTGGAGCATTTCTTTTTCTAGCTTCTTTCTCCATTATTTCCAAAATTTTTTCTAGCTTAGATTCATCAAACTTCATTCTAAAACCTTATTTCAAAATTTTCAAACTCATTTTTACAATTTTCTTCTTTTATTTCAATTCTTTCAACTTTTGCTAAAGGAGGTCCTTTCTTGCAAAATTTAATCATTTCTTCAACTTTTGAGAGATATCCTTCAAAAATAGCTTCTACTGTTCCATCTTCACAATTTCTAACCCAACCTTTAATTCCTAGACTTTTTGCAAGCAAGTAAACTGAATATCTAAATCCAACACCTTGAACTCTTCCATAAATTTTAACTTTAATTCTCTTGCAACTTCTCATAAATCTTTTTATTCAAGGTAAAAGTAATAAAAATGATATGGAAGAATTTGATGTAATTGTCATTGGTACAGGAATTGCTGGTTTAACAGCTTCCTTATTTTTAGCAAAAAATAGAATTAAAACTTTAGCTATTGGTTCGATGCTTGGAGGTCAAATGATTTTAACTGATAAAATTACAAATTATCCCGGCTTTAAACAAATTTCTGGAAAAGAATTGCTTGAAAGAATTTTGGATCAACTAAAAGATTTAGAAATTGATTTAAGAAAGGGAATTGTTGAAAAAATTGAAGAAAGTAATGGAAAGTTTTTGGTTAAAACTAATGTTGGAGAATTTTTGGCAAAAGCAGTTATAATTGCTTCTGGAAAAAATCCAAGAAAGTTAAATGTTAAAAACGAGGATAAATTTTTTGGAAAAGGTTTGGCTTATACTAGCTTAGAAAATTATGAAATTTTGAAGGATAAAGTTGTTGCTATTGTAGGAGGAGGAAATTCAGCTTTTGAAGCAGTTTTTAATGCAAGCAAGTTTGCAAAGAAAGTATATCTAATTCATAGAAGGAATTGGTTTAGAGCTTTTAAAGAATATCAAGAAAAAGCTAAAAAAATTGAAAATTTAGAATTTTTAACTTCTAGGATTGTTAAGGAAATCAGAGGAAAAGAAAAAGTTGAAAGTTTGTTATTACAAAAAGTAAAAGAAGAAAATGGAAAAATTGTTGAATTAAATGAATTTGAAGAATTAAAAGTTGATTTTGTTTTGGTTTGTATTGGGTTTGAAAGTAAAATAGATTGGTTAAAAGATTTGGTAAAGGTTGATGAAAACAATCAAATTGTAATAGATAATGTTTGCAGAACATTTTATCCAAATAGCGAAAAAATAAGAGAAGGAATTTTTGCGGCTGGCGATATAACAAATACTCCATTTAAACAATTAACAATTGCTGCAAGTGAAGGAACAAAAGCAGCTTTGCAAGCTTTTTTGTATTTAAAAGGAATTAAAGAAGTTAAAAGGTTTGGAATTTGGCATTGATTAGATAATTCTATAAAGAGATTTGTAAAAATCTAAGATTTCGTTTATTCTTTTTTCGTTGTAATCTTTTCCATTATATAGTTTTCTTAATTCTTGAAAATGTTTTTCTTGATCAAAAAATGCATATAATTTCATAAAATTTAGCTAAAAAGTAAAAAATTTATTTTTTATGCTATTTGAATTTCACTTTCAATACAATATTTGGTTTATATCCACATTTGTTGCATCTTCCTTTTTTATCCAAACCAACAATTCTTGAATAAAATCCACTTCTTTCAATCAACAAATTTCCACATTTTGGACAATAAGTATTTTCTTTATCAATTCCAGGAACATTTCCGATATATACATAATTTAAACCTTCTTCTTCAGTAATTTTAGCTAGCTTTAATAATTTTTCTATAGGTGTTGGCTCAAGATTTGACATTTTGTAATGTGGAAAGAATCTTAGCAAATGGAAAGGTATATCATTTCCTAGATTATCAACAATCCATTTTACAAGCTTTTTCAAATCTTTCTCTTTATCACCGACTTTTGGAACAACTAAATTTGTAATTTCTATGAAAATTTTTCTTTTTTTCATTTCTAACAAAGAATCAAAAATTGGTTGGATGTCTGGCACTAAAGAAAATTTTCTATAAAAGTCTAAATTTGCATTTCCTTTAAAATCAACAGTTGCTGCATGCAAGTATTTTGCAATTTTTTTAATGGCTTCTGGCGTCATATATCCATTTGTTACAAAAGTATTTGCAATTTTTTTCTTTACTGCAAGTTTAGCTACATCGTAAGCAAATTCAAAGAAAATTGTTGGCTCAGTATAAGTATAGCTAATTGCTTTACATCCAAATTTTAAAGTTAAATCAACTATTTGTTTTGGAGTATATTCTTCTCCAACAATCTCACTAGCTAAACCTTCTCTATAAACTTGAGAAATTTCCCAATTTTGGCAGAAAGCACATCTAAAATTACAGCCAGCAGAAGCTATGGAAAATGAGCAAGAAGCTGGTAAAAAGTGATATAATGGCTTTTTTTCTATTGGGTCTGGACCAGCAGCTATTAGTTTGCCATAGTTCAAAGAATAAAGAGTTCCATTTATATTTTTTCTAACTAAACAAAATCCTAATTGGCCATTATCCAAAATACATTTTCTAGCACATAAATTACAAATAACTTTTTTTCCTTCAACTTTTTTCCAAAGCATTGCTTTTTTCATAATTAAAGATAAAAATTCTTTAAAATTTAAACAATAATTTATTTTTAATGATTTTGAGCGATGAGGAAATTAAAAGATTAATTGAAGAAAAAGATTTAATTAAAAATTTTATTGATTTGGACATCCAATTACAACCAGCAAGCTTTGATTTAACTTTAGCAAAAGTTTTTGAATTTGAAAGCAATGGAAGCTTAGATTTTGACAATAGTGAAAGGAAAATTGCTGAAAGAAAAGAAATTGAATTTAAAAATGATTGGGTATTTTTGAAAGAAGGAAGTTATTTGATAATGTTTAATGAGATTGTTAAAATTCCTAAAGATTTAATAGCTTTAGTTAGACCAAGGTCTTCTTTGCTAAGGAATGGAGCAAGTATTTTTTCTTCTTTGTGGGATCCTGGCTATGAGGGAAGAAGTTTAGTTTTATTAGTTGTTTTTAATGAAAATGGAATTAAGCTTAAGAAAAATGCAAGAATTGCACAAATGATTTTTTTGAAGTTAGAAGAAGAAAGCAGGAAAGAATACAGAGGAATTTACCAAAAAGAAAATGTTTAATCTTCTTCTATTTGAATAGCTCCGACTGGGCAATTACTTGCAATTTCTTTCCAATTACAATTTGCATTTGGATTTTTAACTTGAGATTTTCCATCTTCTCCTATTTCAAATCCTTCTGGACACAAAGCTGTACAAACTCCACATCCTATGCATTTACTTTTATCAACCCAAACCTTCATGATTATCTTATTTTGTTTTGGTTAAATTTATTTTTTTAAGCAAAGAAATTAATTCTACATGCCAAGTATTTGGAAATTGATCAACTAAAATTAACTTTTGAATTTTAAAATTTAGTTTTGAAAGATTTTTTGAAAAACTTAAAGGATTGCAGGAAATATAGATTAAAGTATCGATTTCTGATTTGTTTAATAGTTTTATTGTTTTGCTTGATAAACCTTGCCTTGGAGGATCAACAATAACTAAAGAATTTTTATCAAAATTAAACTTAATTTCTTCGACTTTTTTCTCAATGATTTCAAATTTTTTCAAGCTAATTCCATTAATTTTCAAATTTTGAATATACAATTTTGTATTTTCTTTCCAAGCTTCTATTGCAATTATTTTTTCAAAAATTTTATAAAAGGGAATTGAAAAAGTTCCAGTACCTGCAAACAAATCGATTAAAATTTTCTTATCTAAATTTTTAACAATTTTTTCAACTTCTTTTATCATTAAATTTGCTGTATAGGAATTTGTTTGAAAGAAAGAATTTTCGTTTATTAAAAAATTTATTCCATTCAAATTTTCAACAATCATTCTATTTCCTTTTAGCAAAAATGTTTGGAAAGAAAGGGATATATCTGATAAAGAATCGTTTATACCATGCAAAAAAGAAGTAATTTTTATTGAGTTTGATTTAAGGATATCGAAAAATTCTAGAAAAATTGAATGTAAATCTTCTTTGTTTGAAAATTGGCTAGAAGTATTTATAACAACCATTCTTTGGTTTGTAAATTTTCCTTCTCTAATTACAAGATATCTAAGTAAACCTTTATGGGAATTTTTATCATAAACTGAAAGTTTTTTTCTGTTAGCAAATTCTCTGAACAAGTTTTTTATTTGATTAGCTTCTTTTGACATTAAATAGCATTCTTCCAAATCAACAACTTTCCACCATTTCCCTTTCTCTCTTAAACCAACAATTATTTTTCCATTTTCTTGATCTATTGAATAATCCATTTTGTTTCTATAGTAAAAAATTTTTGGAGAAGGAATTATTTTGTCGATTTTTCTTTTAACCAAATATTCAACAATTTTTTTCTTAATTTCTAATTGTTTTGAATAAGCTAAGTGTTGAAGTTGGCAACCTCCACATTGTTGAAAATGCTTGCAAATTGGCATAAAATTATTATTTGATTTTTAAGATTTAGGATTTTTAAAAAGCTCTAAATTAGAAATAAGACTTGAGATATTTAAAGACTAAAATCCAAGAAACCATTTTATTCTTTCTCTTATACTAGGCTTATATTCTTCTCCTATCAAGGAAGCTGCTAATTTTTTCAGAGCTATTGAAGCCTTTGATCCCGGTTTATAAATAACAATTGGTACACCTGCAGCTATGCTTTCAGGAACTTTCTCATCTTCCGGTATCTCAACTATTTTCTTAACATCAAGCATATCTTTTATCTGTTCATCACTCAACTCATATTTTTTCTTCTTAATTCGGTTAACAATAACTGTAAATTTCCTCTTGTACTTCTTGACTACTTCTAAAAGCTTTAAAGCATCCGTCACATCTGGCAAATAAGGATTGGTGACTATTAAAACATGGTCTGATGCCTTGATTATGTGTGGAACATTTTCTCTGAAGCCGGGAGCAGAATCGATTATTACAAAATTATACTCAGAAGTTGCAAGTTGGGAAGCTAAGTTTTTTAGTTTCTCTAGATTTAATCCTTTTAGAGTTTCTGGTGAAGGTATTAAATCTACTCCTGTCAATTCACTTGTTCTAATAACTTTTTTGAGCATTGATTCGTCTTTTATTATATCTTTTAATGTATATTTCATCTCATCGTACATGCCAAAATGAAGTCTTATGTGAGAGCTTGTAATGTTTGTATCTAAAATTAATGTTTTTCTCTTAAAAACTGCAGTAAGAGCTGTAGCTATGTTAGTAGTTACTGTAGTTTTTCCAACCCCTCCCTTTCCCGATAGTACACTAATAACTACCATTTTATTCCTCCCTCAAAGTTTTTCTTATCTGCCATTTCAATCTTTTCACTACTCTTTCCTTATAGCTAGGTTTGAAGCTTGTTCTCCAAGGTTTTCTTCTTTTAGCACCAAACCTAATTAAACCAACTAAAATTATAAACCCTACTATTCCTCCAGCTGTGTATTGAGTTATTGGTAGAGAAGCAAAACTGGTTATCATGGTTATTGCACCTGTAATTGCTCCTGCTACTCCAGTCACGTTTGCTGGTACTGTTACATTACGAGTTACATTTACGGGTACTGGAGTTGTTATGTTTATTATTACTGGTATTGCTGGTGGTAGAACTGTTAAAGTTACATCATAGGAATTAGAAGCTGTTATTCCACCTTTGCCTACTGCAGTTATGTTTACTTTAAAAGTTGCATTGGTTGCATCGGCGGGTAGAGTTAAAGTATAGAATAAATCTCCACTCTCAAACGATGCTAAAGTTATTGGAGCAGATACTCTATACCAGCTTGAAGGCAAACCTAAAATTGATAGAGAAAAGTTGCCTGTAGCTGTACCAAGATTTCTTACTTTTACTCTATAAGATTGTGAGGTATTTGCAGTTTGGGTTATTGCTGTGTCTGCAGAAGTTATGCTTACTCTTAAGTAAGGTGGTATAGCTGCTCCTGCTCCTCCTCTTGCTGCAGATGTAGGTGGTGGTACTGGAGATTCAGTATAAGTTACAAACTCAGTAAAGTGTTTTGTCCATACTACCAAGTCTGGACCAACATCAATTTTACAATCACCACCTACAGGAAGCCCATTACCTGCATTTTGTGAATCTTCATAACAAATTGTAGTTATCTCTGTGAAAGTTCCTCCTCTAGAATAACCCACTCTTTGTCCTGCCTTTCCAGGAATAAGTATTCTTACAGCTTTATCAAAAACAAGTTCTACATCACCAAATCCTATTTCTATAACTGATGTAACAGTAGGGGTATATCCAGGTGAGACTGGTAATGAAGATAATGGAACTGATGGAATAGTTCCTTTAAATCTTGGCAAGTTTATTGTACCATTCCAGGAAGCATTTCCTGAGATTGTTACACCTGAAGGTATTTGTACTAGCACATTACCAATTGGAGTTGATGTATTGATGCTTAAGCTACCAGTAAGCGTAGCATTTGCTGTTTCACTTGTTTTACTCAATATTGGAGCTAAATTCAAAGTAACGTTCGTTACATTGCTTGGTACAGTAATGTTTGCGGCTGGATTGTTTGAAGGTATTATTATTTCTGTTTTCGTTTCGTTTACTTCTGTAATTTCTTTTAACATTACTTGTGATTCTGTTGATAAACTGCTTCTTGCTGGATCAATAAAGTAAGGCCAATAAATAACGTTATCACTTACTTTGTCACCTAATCCATTTGGATTGTCGGTAGCATTTGGTCCAGAAGAGTGTCCCCAATAATTGTAGGTGGCATTAAAAATATCGTTCTCAGGGTCATCATTTATGATGCCGTACTCTGTGTTGCCAACGATGTTATTGAAATGTGCCGCTATACCATCTGGTTCAAAACTCTGAGCCCAAATACCTCTCTTATTGTTCTGTATGTCATTGCCTGTGATTGCCAATCCCGCTGTACGAGCTGTTGCCCAGGTACCGCTCACCTGGCCAAGTTGAATGCCAATGAGATTATCATGGATCTCGTTGTTTTCGATCTCTCCTCCACCAGCAAAGCTACCCACACCGAGATAGAGATTGGTTATCTCGTTATCCCTAATGTGGATATCGCCTACTATATCGGGCCATCCAAATGCACTTGCGAAATATGTAGTAAAGGTAGATACCGCATAGTGGTTGCACAGAGCATCTGGGTCTTCATAGTCTCCGGTTACTGTGTCCCAGCTTCCTGTGAAGGTATTATTGATTACCCGTAGGTTGTTGCCATGCCAAAGCTGAACCCCGTAGCCGATAGCTTGATCATGATCCAAACTTGTATTCTCTGCTATTGGGATAATAAATTCATTATCTTTAACTAGCAGGTTATCCACACTTTTGTGACCAGCAACACCCTGCAGATAGCCTGTGACCGTGTTACCAGTAAACTCGACACTATCACTATCATCATCAACAAGGAGCGCTACAGCAGCCTTACCATCAGGGGGTGCCACGAACTCATTGTTCTTAACCTTCAAGCCATCAGCGCCATTGGTTACTTTTATGGTAGCGTAGTAACTCGAGCTCTTTTGATCATTCCAACTTTCGTCTGTAGGGTCATAACCGATGAGCTTGAAGCCTTGGATGCTTACATTGTCAGCGATAACTTCTATGCATCCATTCGTTTTCGACAATCCTAAAACTGTCCTATCGGAACAATCGATAATAGGTTTAGAGGCTCCCTTCAGAGTTAAGCTCTTATTAACGGTTATGGGTTCTCGATATGTCCCCGCTACCACGATGACGGTGTCTCCATCGCTTGCAGCATTTATTGCTTCTTGTATTTTCCCGGTTGGATTAACATACCAAACCATTGGACTTGTAGGCCATGGAAAACCGAGCCATGGAGAGTAATCGACATTTCCTTCAACACCATTTCCAAGACCATTTGGATTTGTTGTTGCATTATACGGTCCAGTTGCATCTCCCCAGTAGTTGTATTTTGCATTAAGCTCACCAGTGCCGTTATTGTAAATACTATACTCAGAATTACCAATAATGTTGTTATAGTGAACTGTTACATTGGTAGCATTAGCATCATTACAAAGATAAATTCCATGGGTATTATTCTGAATCAGGTTATGCATGATAGTACTATCGTTACCTATTGAACATTCGATATATATACCGTAGTCCAAATTCTCAATGTGATTGTTTTTAATAGCAAAGATTACATAGCCGGGACAACCATAATAAGCTATGCCTATGTCAATTCCAGCATCATCGGCTGCCCCGCCAATAATCTGATTGTTTTCTATATTTGCATTGATTATCTCTCCATCCGAATATGTTGCAACTGCAATACCTACAGCCCACTGACTTGCATCGAGATTAGATGTATCTACAGTATTATTTATAATACTAACTTTCCATGGACTTGAAAATCTACCCCAGTAATCCCCGGTGACATCAATACCAGTTTGAGCATTCATAATTGTATTTCCTCTAACAGTTGCATTCGCTGCATAGATAAGAATGCCTGTAGCTGTCCAATCCGAGCCAGTATAATACTCTCCTTTACCATTAACTATGTTATTCTTTACTTCTCCTTCAGCATTTAAGCCGATTTGGATCCCATTTTGAGCTACGCTAGATATAGGTCCTGAACCAGTAACAATGTTATCATGTATACTGACTGTAAGTCCTTCATAATTGGCTGTAATTCCATTTTTGTAGAAATTTGATATCCTACATCCTTTTACCTCCACATTAGATTCTTTACCCATAGATGAAACGTAAATAGCATTACCACCAATACCACTGCTGATGTTAATATTATCTATGGTAACAGAATCGATCGTTCCGTTAACACCACGGTACAATATACCAACGAGAGTAGCACTACTGGGTACAGAAGTGATTTCCGAACCATCTATCTTCAAATTCTTTATTGTTGCATTTGCATTCACAACAACTATAGCAGCAGTATTATCAGAACCACCAGCTTTTCTGCTGAAAAGCGTGAAACTATCGGCAGTAGTTTGATTTGGTTTTATGATTGTTGTATCTCCTTGACCTTGAATTATTATACTTTTATCAATGATTATCTGCTCATTATATGTTCCATTTGCAACAATTATTGTATCTCCATCATTTGCATTGTTTATTGCCTGTTGGATGCTTGTGTAGTTACACCCAGATGAGCAGACTGTAAGAGTATTAGCTAAGACTGGAAAAACAAAATTTAGAATAAAAAACCCGAAAGTTATTAACAACACCAAACCTTTACTGCTAAGATTAGTACTCTTCATCTAATCTCCTCATAAAATCTACTTTTTTATTGTTTCATAAAGCATAAATCTTTAACGGAACAAAAAGTCTTTTTAAGAATAGATATTTGTTAATTGACCTTGGTATCACCGAATTTAAACAACATCTCAAGGCACTATACCTGAGCTTTTGGGCCCGAGCCGGGATTTGAACCCGGTCCTCCGGCTCCACAGGCCGGTGCGCTTACCAGGATACGCTACTCGGGCCATCTAACCAAAATTATAGAAAATGCTAAATTTAAATTTTGAATTCTTAAACAATTTCTTCCAGTTTTTTCCAAGCTTCTACCAAATTCTTAACAAGGTAAACATTCTCTAAAGTAGATAACTTTTCCAAATTATGCGATAAATAATAATTCCATTCTTCCTCTACAAGAATAATTTTTTTATCTCTTTCTTTATATCTTCTGTTGTTAATTACAGCTTCTACAACCAAATTATCATTTGTAATCAAAATATCATAATTTTCCAATTTTTCTTCAATTGTTTTTATATTAACAAAATCTTTATAAGGAATTCCAGTTTTCTCTAAAATGTCAATCAATTGCAAAATATTTCTTCTTTCTTCAAATCTTTCTAGTCCTTCCTCTATTTCGATTAAATCATTTAGGATATCCAATTGGTATAATTTGGTTGAATATTCTTTTGGGTATAAATCCCAAAATAAATCTTGTAACCGAAAAATTAAATTTATTTGATCTAAAAGTCTCTTTGGATTATATTTTTTATATTCTCTTTTAAGCAAATTTGTTTTCTCCAAATTATTTTCATATCTAACGATTTCATAAATTCTTAAATAGTCTTCCATTTCTAATTCTTCCATTCTTTTTCTTTCTAATTCAGCTATGTAAGAAATTTGTTCATAAATTATAGAAGGAAAAATTGTAGATAAATCAATTCCAATTTTAGTAATTTCATTTTTTCTTTCTTCTTTTTGAATAAGTAAAGTATAGCTCATGATTGAAAGTAGAAGTAAAGCTTTAAATTTTTAACTATTTTTGACCTAATAAACAATAATAATTGTTTGAATTTATCAAAATTTCAAAATTCTAAAACCAACTTTCTTAAATTCTTTTATTAAAATCTCTTTATTAAACTTATAGTGGATAATTCCCTTTTCCGGACCACCTAATATTATGTAAGTTCTTGGTTCTATCCATTTAATTCCATATAATCTCTCTTTAGGAATATGTTTTTTACCTCTATGTTTGTGGACAGTTATAAATACATATCCGCTTGGTTTCAAGACTCTATAAATTTCTTTTATTGTTTTCCTAATCCAATTAATTTTTCCGTGGTTTAAAGTTCTGGTATAAATTACTACATCAAAAAATTCGTTTTTATAAGGTAGTTTCTTGAAAATATTTCCAACTCTAGCATTGATTTTTAAATTTTCTTTTTTACTTAATTTCTTTATAATTTTTACAGCATAAGAAGAGATATCAATACCATAAACTTCAAATCCAATTTTTGCTAAAAACATCAAATTTCTACCATTTCTAGGATTTTCCAAGACATCTTTTTTTATTTTAAAATTTTTATTCCAAGTTAATTGTGCATATTTGAAATAACTATGCATATAAGTTCTTCCATTTATTATTTGCCGGGGGCGGGATTTGAACCCGCGACCTCTGCGTTTCTTAGCTTTCATGTTTTATCAAAGCTCATTTGCTTATGAGCGCAGCGCTCTAACCAACTGAGCTACCCCGGCTTTATTTTATTTTTAACAAAATTTGAATTTAAAAACATTCTTTTAAACATCTTTTCAATTCTAAGAATTGTTTAATTATTTCTTTATGTTTAAAAGCCAATTTTAATTTCAAAGCTTTTTTTGGTTTTATCCAAATGATTTCTTTGACTTCTTTCCTTTCGATTCTAACTTTCTGTTTCTTAATTTTTGCGTAAAAAACCAAAACAATAGCATGCCAATTTAATTTTTTAATTATTTCATCTTGATAGAAAAGAAAAATTGGATTTATTTTTAAACCAACTTCTTCTCTAATTTCTCTTTTAACTGCTTTTAAAGCATTTTCTCCAAATTCTATATGACCTCCTGGCAAGCACCAAAAATTTTTGAATGGATTAACATTTCTTTTTTCCAACAAAATTTCATCTTTCTGATTTTCAATTATAGCAGCTACGGTTGCTTGAATTTTTTGTTTTTTCATAAAATAATCTTACAAAATTTCAATTAAATTTTTAGGTTTTTATCAAGATTCAAATAAACAAAAATTAGTAAGAAAAAACTTCCAGAAATATCTGCAAGGATATCAAAAAAATCAAAAGTTCTTGAAGGAACATAAAATTGATGAATTTCATCTAACAATCCATAAATTGAAGAAAGTAAGCAAGCTTCTTCTTTTTTGTTTATTGATTTAAAAATTAGAAAAGAAAGTAAAAAATATTCGAAAAAATGAAAAATTAGCTTTCTAGGATCAAAATAAATTTCTGGCAATACCAAAGGAAAGGAAGAGACAATAAAAATTGTAAGTAGATATCCCAAAGCTAAAATTTTGTAAATTTTTTGAGAAAATTTGATTTGCATAAAATTATTTAATTAAAAAGAGAAATTATAAGATTAATGAAAGAAAGAACTTTTGTGATGATTAAGCCAGATGGAGTTGAAAGAAGTTTAATCGGAGAAATTATTGCTAGGTTTGAAAGAGCTGGTTTAAAAGTTGTTGCTTTGAAAATGTTTAAATTTGATAAAGAATTGGCTGAAAAGTTTTATCCTACAAGCGAAGAATGGTTTGAAAAGGTTGGTCAAAAAACTAAAAAAAGCTATGAAGAGTTTGGTTTAAATGTTAAGGAACATTTAGGAACTGATGATGAAAAAGAAATTGGAAAAATTGTTAAAAAATGGCTAGTTGAGTTTGTTTGTTCTAAGCCTGTTGTTGGAATGGTTTTAGAAGGAAATAGAGCTGTTGAAATCGTTAGAAAAATTGTTGGTCATACTTTTCCTTACAAAGCTTTACCAGGAACTATAAGAGGAGATTATTCTTTAGAAAGTCCTGAATTAGCAAATTTGGGAAAAAGAGCAGTTAAAAATTTAATTCATGCTAGCGATAGCAAAGAAGAAGCTGAAAGAGAAATTAAAACAATTTTTAAAGAAGATGAAATTTTTGATTATAAGAATTGTTTAGATAGGATATATGGGTAAAAAATGGTTAGAATTGTTGTGCTTGGCAAGCCAGGAGCTGGAAAAAGCACTCATGCAAAAATTCTAGCTAAAAAATTAAAAATTAAGTATATAGAAGCTGGAGATTTGCTAAGAAAAGAAGCTAAGAAAGGAACTAAGATTGGAAAATTGATTAAAGAAAAAATTGATAAAGGGGAATATGCCCCCGATTGGATTACTAATAAATTAGTTTTGAAAGAAGCTAAAAAAGCAAAGAAAGGTTTTGTTTTAAGTGGATATCCCAGAGACGAAGAGCAAGCTGAATTTTTTGTAAAAAATTTCAAAGTTGATTTAATTTTGGATATAGATGTTGATGATGAAGTTATAGTTAAAAGGTTATCTTCTAGAAGAGTTTGCCCAAAATGTGGAAGAATTTATAATTTGCTTTTTGAAAAGCCAAAAAAGGATATGATAGACCAAGAATTATTAGAAAAAGATTGAAAATTTATTATCAAGTTTTTCCTCCAGTTATGAAAATTTTGAGAAAGAATGAATTTAGAATTGTAAAAGTTAAAGTTAGAAATGTTAAGGAAAGTGTCGAAGAAATTGAGGAAAGAATTGAAAGAAGAATTGAAAGATTCTTAGGAAGAAGAATTTTTAGTTAGGAAAGAAATAAAAAGAAAGTTAGATTAAATTAAATCATGGATATAAAAATTGAAAAAGTTAAAATTGAGGCAAAAGAAGGAATTAATGTAATAATTGGAATTTCACATTTTATTAAAAGTGTGGAAGATTTGTACGAAGCTTTAGTTAATTCTGTGCCAAATATAAAATTTGGTTTAGCTTTTTGTGAAGCTTCTGGTGATAGATTGGTTAGATATGATGGAAATGATGAAGAATTGATTGAATTAGCAAAGAAAAAAGCTTTGGAAATTGGTGCTGGTCATGGCTTTATAATTTTTATAAAAAATGCATATCCAATTAATGTTTTAGATAGAATTAAAGCTGTTCCAGAAGTTTTAACTATATTAGCTGCTACTGCGAGCAAGGAAGAGCTATAATTGGAATTGTTGATGGATATAAGCCTTTGGGAATTGAGGATGAAGAAAAAATTAAAGAGAGAAAGGAATTTTTGAGAAAAATTGGCTATAAGAAATAAATTGAAAGAATTTTACATAAAGGACAAAGATTGGGCAAAAATGTAAGTATAAAATTTAAGTAATTTGTTTTACTTTTCCTAGCACAAAACAAAAGATTTTTTCTAATTTCTAATTCAAACCAATAAAATTTATCTGAATTTTTTGTAGGATATACTTTTTTCCAAGTTTTTCCATTATCAGAACTTACAAAAAAAACTTTTTTTCCTTTAATTTCGTTTCTTGGAATAGCGAGAGAGAACCAATAAATTTTTGGAACTGTGGAAGAAAGATTATAAATCAAATGTGTAGAGTTATTTACAACTATATTTTGTTTTATAGATGCATTTGCTAAAAATTGATATCCCACTTCAGAATAAGTTCCAAATCTTCCATTTCCATTTTTCGCATAATTATCCCAAAACCATTTTGAAATGCTTTTAAGTTTTTCTTCCCAGCTAGGAGCGTAAATATGGATATATCCGACAAACATATTTTCTTTTTTATTTTTTGATTGAACTATTTCTTTTTGAATTTGCAAAATAGAAAGAGATTCTAGATCAACATGATTTGGTATATGAACAACAAAAATTTTTTTATCTGCTCTTTCAGAAAAATTTAAAGTCCCAATTGGTCTAGGTCTTA
>NJEA01000022.1 GCA_002254545.1 Candidatus Aenigmarchaeota archaeon ex4484_224 | reverse complement strand
TCTAATTTTTCATCAATTTTTGTATCAATTCCAACTATTCCAATTTCATTTTCAATAAATTCTACATTTTTAGGAATTTTTTCAACATATTCGACTTCTTTAACATTACAAGCTTTTTTTAGAATTTCTGAAAATTCTACTGAAATTTCTTCCAAAGCTTCATTTTTACTTAATATTAGCCTTCTTAATGGCCATCTTAGCTTAATTTTTGATTTTTGCCTTAGCAAATAACAAGCTTCTATAATTTTTCTAACAACTTTCATTTTTTCTTCTAATTTTTCATCGATTTCACTTTCATTTACTTCTGGAAAATCTTCTAAATGTATAGATTCTTTTTCAAATCCAAACTTTTCTTTTAGTTTTTGATAGTAAATTTCTGAAGTAAATGGCAAAGCTGGAGCTATTAACTTAAGTAAGGCTTCAACAATTCTATACAAAGCATAAAAAGCACTTTCTTTATCTTTTCCTTTATACAAGGGCCAAACTCTATCTCTTATTAATCTTATATAAAATCTTGAGACATCTTCTAGCCAAAATTCTTCAATTTTCTTCAATGCTTTATATCCAGAAAACCACTCAAAATTTAATCTAACTTCTTTGATTAAACTATTCAATTTTGAAATTATCCATTTATCTTCTATCAACAATTCATTTGGGTTTCCTTTGTTTTCAACATATTCATCAACAAATCTAAAAACATTTTTTAAAATGTTTAAACTTCTTTGAATTTCTTTCATATCTTCCCATTTAAAGTAATAATCTTTAGAAGGATCTTTTGATAAAAAGAAAAATCTTAATCCATCTACTCCATATTTTTTTGCCACATCAAAAGGATCAACAACATTTCCTAAACTTTTACTCATTTTTTTGCCATGAGCATCTAAAACAAATCCATGGAAGATAACATTTTCAAATGGAATTCTTCCAAATGTTATATAACCAGTTATTGCCATAGAATTCCACCATCCTCTTATTTGATCTGGCCCTTCAATTACAAGCTTAACAGGCCATAAACTTTCGAATGGTTCTTTTTTCTTTGGATATCCTAAAGAAGCCCAAGGAGCTACTCCACTATCAAACCAAACATCCAAAACGTCTGGAATTCTTTCCATCTTTTGGCCACATTTTTCACATTTTAATTTAATTTTATCAATGTATGGCTTATGCAAATCTTTTGGCTTTTCTGGTAATTCATCAATGCTTCCAATAACTTTAACATTTCCACATTTTTTACAAATCCAAATTGGTAAAGGAATTCCCCAATACCTTTGTCTAGAAATTGGCCAATCTCCCAAACTTTCTAGCCAATTTTTAAATCTTTGTTTAACCCATTCTGGAATCCAATTAATTTTTTCATTTTGTTTGATTAATTCTTCTCTAAATTGAGTAACTTTGAAAAACCATTGTGGTTTTGTTATTAATAGTAATGGAGATTCACATCTCCAACAAATTGGATAATCATGAACAACTTTTTCTTCTTTCAATAAAGCATTTCTTTCTTTCAAAACTTCAATTATTTTTCTATCAGCGTCTTTTGCAAAAATTCCTTCGACAAATGGAACGTTTTCGTTAAAAGTTCCATCATCTTTTATATTATTCAAAACTTTTAAGTTGTATTTCAAACCAACTTGAAAATCTTCTTTTCCATGACCAGGTGCTGAATGAACTAACCCAGTTCCTTCTTCTAAACTAACAAATTGTTCACTCAAAACAACAAATCTTTTAATTTTAAATTTTAGCAAATCTTCAAAAGGATGTTTATATTCAACAAATTCCAATTTTTTTCCTTCAAATTCTTCTAAAATTTCATAATTTTTCCATTCAAATTTTTTAGTCAAATCTTCTAGCAAATCTTTTGCCAAAATATAAACTTCATTATCAACTTTAACTTTAACATAAATTGCTTTTGGATTTACCATTATGGCTACATTATCTGGTAAAGTCCATGGAGTAGTTGTCCAAATTAAAAGAAATTCATTTTCTTTTCCTCTAATTTTAAATTTTACATAAATACTTGGATCTGTTAGTTTTGTATATTCAATTTCATTATATGCTAAAACTGTTTGACAGCGAGGGCAAAAATGAACTGGATATTCTCCTTTATAAAGTAAACCCTTTTCAAAACCTTTTTTGAATGTAAACCATGCACTTTCGATATATTCGTTAGTCAAAGTTAAATAAGGATTTTTCCAATCCATCCAAACTCCTAATTGTTTGAATTGATTTGTCATTACATCTAAAAATTGAGTTGCAAAGTTTCTACATTCTTCTATGAAATTTTCTACTCCAAATTTTTCAATATCTCGTTTATTTTTGAATCCTAGCTTCTTTTCAACTTTAATTTCTATTGGTAGACCATGAGTATCAAAGCCAGGCTGATCCCAAACATTAAATCCAATCATTCTAAAGTATCTAATGTAAAAATCTTTCAAAATTTTGTTCAAAGCAGTTCCCATATGGATATATCCGGTTGCATAAGGAGGGCCATCAAGAAAGAAAAACTTTGGTTTATCTTTATTTTTTTGCTTTACCTTTTCATAAATTTTTCTTTCTTCCCAAAATTTCAAAACATCTTTTTCTTCCATACTTACTTTTTTTGTTTTAACTTCTTAAAAAATGTTGATAATTCTTATATTTTGCTTTCTAAAAATTGATTATGACAATATTACCTCCAAAAGGAACAAAAGATTTATTGCCAGAGGATGCAATAGAATTTCAAAAATTAGTAGATTTAGTTAGAAGTGTTTATGAAAAATATGGATTTAATCCTTTAATTACTCCAGCTTTTGAAAGTTTCAAATTGCTTTCTATTAAAAAAGGATTGGGAGAGGCTGTAAAAGATGAAATTTATTATTTTAAAGATAAAGCTGGAAGAGAGTTAGGTTTAAGATTTGATTTAACTATGCCTTTAGCTAGAGTTGTAGCTAATAATCCTCAATTGCCAAAACCATTTAAAAGATATCAAATAGCTAAAGTTTGGAGATATGACAATCCTCAAAGGCTTAGATATAGAGAGTTTTGGCAAGCTGATATAGATATAGTTGGAAGTGAAAGTGTTTTAGCTGATGTTGAATGCTTAGCAGCTGTTTGTGAAATTTTGGAAAAAATTGGGTTTAAAGAATTTTTTATAAGAGTTAGTAGTAGAAAAATTTTGGAAGATTTGGTAAAAGATTTAGTAAAAAAAGAGGATAGGGCAAAAGTTTTTAGAATAATAGATAAAATGGATAAAATTGGAAGGGAAGGAGTTTTAAAAGAATTAGAAAAAATGGGTTTAAATGGAAAGGAAATTTTGGAAAGAATTAATTTTAAAGGAAAATTGAAAGATGGGATATCTTTTTTGAGAGGAAAAGTTGAAGAGGAAAATTTGAAAGAAATTGAAGATCTGTTTGAAATTTCAAAAGTTTATGGAATTGATAAATTTTTAGTTTTTGATTTGTCTTTGGTTAGGGGTTTGGATTATTATACAAGCTTAGTTTATGAAGTTTATTTGGGAGAGAAAGTAAGTTGTGGTGGTGGAGGCAGATATGATGATTTGGTTTATGAACTTTCTGGAAAAAGAATTCCAGCTACTGGTATATCTTTAGGATTGACAAGAATTTTTGAAATAATGAAAGAAAGAAAGATGGTTGAAAAAAGAAAAAGTTTAAGTAAAGTTTTTGTTGGATATACAAGTGAAAGTGTTTTGGAATTAGCTATTGAAATTTTGAGAAAAATTAGAGAAGAAAATATTTCTAGTGAAATTGAACTAATGGGAAGGAACTTAAAGAAACAATTATCTTATGCAAATAAAATGGGAATTAGATTTTTTGTTATAGTTGGAGAGAAAGAAGCTAAAGAAAATAAGGTAAGAATAAAAGATTTAAAGACTGGAAAAGAAGAAGTTGTTAGTTTGAATGAATTAATTAAGAGGTTGAAAGAATGGGAAAGAAAGTAGAAATAATAGTTCCAGATACTTCTGTAATAATAGATAGAGCTATTTCTAAAATTTTGAAGAAAACTAAAAAGAAAGTTAAGGTTGTAGTTCCAGTAGCTGTTATTGATGAATTGCAAGCACAAGCTTCCAAAGGAAGAGAAATTGGGTTTATTGGACTAGATGAAATTAAAGTTATAAGAGAGATTTGTAAGAAGAAAAAATTTAAGTTAGAATTTAAAGGAGAAAGACCAAGCTTAGAAGATATTAAACTTGCTAGAGCTGGAAGAATAGATGCAATTATAAGAGAAACTGCAAAGAAAGTTAATGGAACTTTATATACAGCTGATTATGTTCAAGCTTTAGTTGGGGAAGCTGAAGGAGTAAAAGTAAAGTACATTGCACCAAAAATTAAAACAAAAGGTTTAATTTTTGAAAAATTCTTTACTGAAGATACTTTGAGCGTTCATATAAAGGAAAAATCTCCAATTTTTGCAAAAAGAGGTAAACCAGGAGAATTTAAGTTAGTAAAAATTGTTGATAAAAAGTTAAGTAAGGAAGAAGTTGAACAAATAATTAGAGAAATTTCTGAAGCTGCTAGAATTAGTGAAGAAGGTTTTGTTGAAATTTCTAAAGCTGGAGCTACAGTAATTCAATTTGGTCAATTTAGAATTGCTATTACAAGACCTCCTTTTAGCGATGGATTGGAAGTTACAATTGTTAGGCCTGTTGTAAAGCTAAGATTAGAAGATTATAATGTTTCTAAGAAATTAATTAAGAGATTGGAAGAAAGAGCAGAAGGAATTTTAATTGCTGGCCCCCCTGGCTCTGGAAAATGTATAGAAATTTTTATGCCAATAATAAACAAAGAAGGTATACCAAAAAGAATAGATGAACTATATAATCAAGAAGTTTTATCTTTATCTAAAAGGTTAGAGCCTAAACAAATAGAAGGAAGAATAATTGAAGAACAAAATGTTATTGAAATAAAAACAAGAACTGGAAGAAAAATAAGAGTTTCTAATAAACATCCATTATTGGTTGCTTCTTATGATGGAATTAAATGGAAGTTTGCAGGAAAAATTAAAAATGGAGATAGAATTGCAGTTTTAAGAAAGATCAATGTTGTTGAAAGAGAAGTGATATTGCCTATTGAAAAATTAGATGGAAAAAGAACGATAGTTGAGATAAATGGAAAGGAAATTCCGCTAGAGAAGGTTTTAAGAAAGATAAAAGATGAGAAAATAGAAGTTAAAGCTTATTTCTATGGAAGGAATGGAAAAAAATCGAATAAAATTAAATTACCTTTAGTTTTAAGCAAAGAACTAGCTGAAATTTATGGATATTTGTTAGCAGAAGGAAGTGGAGATACTATTGAGTTTGTTAATTCTTCTCCTATTTTGGTTAAAAGATTTAAATATCTAATGAAAAAGGTTTTTGGAGTTAATAACTTCTATTGTGTGGAAAAAAATAGATGGAGAATAAAAAAAGGAAAGATGATTGAAGAATTTTTCAGAAAGGTTTTTGGAATACCAAAAAGAAGAAAAAGTTTAACAGCAGATATCCCAGAGTTTATGTTAGTAGCAAAAAAAGAAATTATTTCAAGATTTTTGAGAGCTTATTTTGATGGAGATGGTACGATTGGAAGAAGTGGGATTGAAATAACTACTGGAAGCAAAAAGATAGCAGAAAAGCTATCATTTCTTTTACTTAAGTTAGGAATATTTTCTGCTTTGAAGGAAAGGAAAATTAAAGGAAGAATATATTATAGAATAGTAATCAGTGATAGAAAGAATATTAGGGAATTTTATAAAAAAGTTGGAAGTACTTTAAAGAAAGATAGATTCGAAGAATTTTTGAAAGGAAAATCTTACTCCCATTTTGATTTAATTCCTGCAGGAGGAATTGTTTTGCAAATTTTTAAATTATTAAATTTAAGGTATGATGCATTTTCATTAACGAAAAATCTTTATAGTAGAAAAAGATTAGAAAGGAAGTTTAAAGAATTGGTAGAAAAGTATTTAGAGTTCTTATCGCTAGAAAAAGATTTTATTTATGTTTTTCAACTTTCAAGAATCGAAGAAATAAAAAAAGAATTGATTAATAGATTGGAAGGAAAAATTAAGAACAAGGAAAAGTTTTGTAGAAAATATCATTTAGATCATAGAAGAATTAGGATTTGGAAGAAAAGAAGCGAAAAACCAA
Source organism: Candidatus Aenigmarchaeota archaeon ex4484_224 (assembly GCA_002254545.1). Classification (GTDB taxonomy): domain Archaea; phylum Aenigmatarchaeota; class Aenigmatarchaeia; order CG10238-14; family EX4484-224; genus EX4484-224. The sequence goes on along the minus strand of NJEA01000022.1, from coordinate 1,201 downwards.
CTTTGAGAACTTTGTTTAAGTTCTATAAAGGGATAGAAATGGAGTATGGAAATGGAAAGGAAGAGTTGAAAATGATATTGGGATTAAAAAGTCAATTGGAAATTTTGAAATTTTTGATTAAGAAAATTTTGCGAAATTCACGAGAGTTTTCAAAAGATCCTAAAGAAAGATTATTTTTGAATTACTTTTTAAGAAAAGAAGATGTATTAGGAATTAGAAAAACTGAAAAAATTAAGAAAATAGTTAAAAAAGTATTTAAGATTTTCAAAGAAAAAAAGAAAAAAACAGAAGAACTACTTTCTCATTTAGTTTTACTTTTAAATCAATATCTTCTTTGGGATGAAGTTATTGAAGTTAAAAGAATTGGAAAAAGAAAAGCATTTGATTTAAAGATTAAAGATTCTCACAACTTTTTAGTAGGGTATTTACCTGTATTAGTTCATAATTCTACTTTAGCTTCAAGCATAGCAGAATTTTATTGGAGAAAGGGAAAAATTGTTAAGACTTTGGAAAGTCCGAAAGATTTGCAAGTCCCTGATGAAATTACTCAGTATGGTCCATTAGAGGGAAGTTTTGAAAATACAGCAGATATACTTTTGCTTGTAAGACCAGATTATTCGATTTTTGATGAAGTTAGAAAAACAAAAGATTTTAAAGTATTTGCTGATTTGAGGTTAGCTGGAGTTGGAATGGTTGGTGTAGTACATGCTTCTAAGCCAATTGATGCAATTCAAAGATTTATGGGAAGGATTGAACTAGGAATGATTCCTCATATTGTTGATACTATTATTTTTGTGGAAGGTGGAGAAATTAAAAAAGTTTATGAATTAAAGTTAGTTGTTAAAGTGCCAACTGGAATGACAGAGGCTGATTTAGCTAGGCCTGTTGTTGAAGTTAGAGATTTTGAAAGTGGTGAATTAGAGTATGAAATTTATAGTTATGGAGAAGAGAATGTTGTAGTTCCTGTGAAAGAAATTGGTAAAGGAAAGGAAAGTCCTGTAAAAAAGCTTGCTAAAGAAAGAATATTGATGGAATTTAGAAAGTTTGACCCAAAAGTTGAAGTTGAAGTTATAGGAGATGATAAAGCTGTTGTAAGAGTTAGAAATGAAATCATTCCAATGATTATTGGAAAAGATGGAAAAAGAATTTCTAAAATTGAAAAAAGGCTTGGAATTCATATTGATGTAGAACCTAGAATTCC
>NJEA01000001.1 GCA_002254545.1 Candidatus Aenigmarchaeota archaeon ex4484_224 | reverse complement strand
CGGCGTGGAAGCTTTTTCTTAGAAATTTAGACAAGTTTAAGTGAAAATTTTAACAAGCTTTTTAAAATAGATAAGAATTACAAAATTACTTCTTCTCCCGGAACTCTTCTAAATAATTGGATATCTCCAACATGCTTTTTTCCTGTTAGAAATCTTAAAAATCTTTCAACTCCTATTCCAGCTCCTGCACTTGGTTTTAAAATTCCAAGCTTTGCAATTTCTAAATATTCTTTATATCTTTCAATTGGTAAACCATCTCTTTTAATTCTTTGAACAATTCTTTGGTATTGATATTCTCTTTCACCTCCAGATAAAGCTTCTCCAAATCCTTCTGGCCAAATTAAATCATAGTTTAGATAATGTCCAGGTCTTTCAGGGTCTTCTTTATCATAAAATTCTCTTTTATGACAAATGGCCCAAAAAGGTTCTTTATGGTCTTTGCTAGCTTTAATTTCCCACTCTTTTCCATATTTTTCTTCCAATTCATGTGTAGTATACTTTTTGAATGGCTTAGAAGGAACTTTTAACTTTCTTCCCAATCTTCTTAACTCTTCTTTTCTTTCTTTTTTTACTTGTTTAATTGTATAAACAACTAAATCTTCAACTAGTTTAAAAACATTTTTCATTTTTGCATAAGCTATTTCAAAATCCATTTGTGTAAATTCGAATAAATGTTTTCCAGTTTTTCTTCTTTCTCTTCTTTCCAATCTAACGTTTGGTGAAAAAATGAAAATTTTTGGATACGCCAAAATGGCTAATTGCTTGTGTAAAATCATGCTTTGAGTTAAAACTAATTTTTGGTCATAATATTCAATTGAAGGAGTTTTAATAACAGAAGATCCTGGATCAGGGCCCAATGGATCTGTAAATTTTGAAGTAATAACTGGCATAAGTTCGACAAATCCTTTTCTAATCATGAATTGTTGCATAGACTTAAGCAAAGTAGTTTGAATTCTAAGTATATCTTCCCAATCTTTTCTTTGGATATATGAAATTATTTGTTTGGTTTTCATAAGCTTTGGAATTGTTTTTTAATTTATTAAAAATTTTGCAAAATTTTATGTAAAAAATTCAAAAATTTTTATAGAAAGATTTAAAAATTTGAAAATATTTCAATAATTTTATGAAAGAAAAGGATGAAAAGATTTTAATTTTGTTGCAAAAAAATTCAAGGATATCTTTGAAAGAAATAGCTAAAAAACTTGGAATGCCAATTTCAACTGTTTTTACAAAAATTAAGAAGTTTGAGGAAGAAGGTTTGATTAAAAAATATAGTTTAGAATTAGATGAAAAAAAGCTTGGATATACAGTCAAAGCTTTTGTGTTAGTAACTTATAAATCAAATTCTAAAAGTCAAGAGGAAGTTGCAAAGGAAATTTCAAAATTGCCTTTTGTTGAAAGAGTTTATATAATTGCTGGTCAATGGGACATTTTGGTAGAAGCTATTGGAAAAGATGTTGAAGATTTGGGAAAATGGATAACTGAAAAACTTAGAGAAATTGAAGGAGTTGATAAAACACAAACTTTGATTGTTTTGAAAAAAATCAAAGAAAGCTATGTTTTAAGTAGCAAGGGAGTCGATGTTTTTAATTGAAACAATAAACTTTATTCAATTAAAATTCCTGGCTTATTTGGCATTGCTTTTCTAGCTTTTTCTTCTTTGCTTTTGCTTGCATCTAAAATTTCAATTTTACAATTAAATTGTTTTTTCAAAAATTGTTTACCTTCTTCTAAAATTTCAAATTGATAATTTCTTTCAAGTATATCGCTAGGTAATTCAAAAATTTTCTTGTTTAAAAATTGAACAAATTTTACAATTTCTTCATTTTTTTGATTAGCAATTTCAAAAGCTTCTTGAACAGAAATTTTCTTTGATTCTAAAGCTTTTTTATAAATTTTAAACTTCCAATCTTCAGCAACAAAAATTTTAATTTTCTTAGGTTTTTGTTTAACTAATTTCAAAATTTCTCTTATATCTTCAATTGTTTGTTTTAAAAATTCTTCTTTTTTAATTGGAATTTTATCAAAAGATTCAAATTCTGGATATCCAGCTTTTTCAATAAATTCTTTTTGAGTTAGCAAATGCCAAAATTCTTCAGCCAAATGAGGAATTAATGGATATACTAATCTAGACCAAATTTCAAAAACTTCTTTCAAAACTTCTTTATTAGCTTTTGATATTTTTCCATTTCTCTCAAGATACCATTTCAAATCATTGAAAAAATCATAAATTAACAATTGAGTAGCAGATCTAAATTTTAATTCTTCATAAAATTCTTTTGCTAAAATTGAAGCTCTTTTAATTTTTTCTTCTAAAAATAAATCAATATTTTTCTTTTCTTCTCTTTTTGCTTTCAAAATTTGTTTAATTGTTTTCCAGAAAAATTCAATTCTTTCTTTTAAACTTTCAACATTAACTTCTTTCCAATTAGTATCATCTAAACCTTCAGCTCCAGAAATTAAATTTAATCTTACAATATCAGAACCATAAGTTTCAATTAACTCTCTTAAACTTCTAATATTTCCTTTACTTTTACTCATTTTTTCTCCTTCAACATTTACAAATCCATTTACAGCAATTGCTTTAGGCCATTTTTCTGGCATATCCTCCCAAATTGCTACATGATGGAAAATGAAAAAAGTTAAATGATTTTGAATCAAATCTTTACCAGAACTTCTTAAATCAACTGGATAAAAATAATCAAATTCTTTTTTAATTTCTTCAATTATTTCTTTATCTAATTTTGATTTTCTTGCAACTTCTTCCAAATTTCCTTTTCCAAGAAAAACGTAATCAAAAAACTTATCATTTAAATTCTTAGCTTTAATTTTTTTCTGATTAATAAATTTTGCAATTATATAGTAAGCCATATAAATTGTAGAATCGCTTAATGGTTCAATAATCCATTCCTTATCCCATGGAAACTTTGTTCCTAAACCAGTTTTTCTTGTGCATGGCTTATCTTTTAACCAATCAATTGTATTTTCAAAATTAGATCTTGCTTCTTCAGGAATTATTTTCATTTTTTCCAAAGCTTTTCTAGCAATTTCTTTCCATTTTTCATCGCTATATTTCAAAAACCATTGATTTTCCAAAATTTTTACATGACATTCAGTTCCACATCTACAAACAACTTTTCCAGTTAATTCATACATAGAATCTGCAATTCCTTTTTGTTTAATTTCTTCAATTAATTCTTCTTTTATTTCAGAAACTTTTTTGCCAGCAAATTTTCCACAATTTTCTTTCAAAATTCCCAAATGAAATTCTTTTTTATAAATTTCTTTTGTTGCTTTTTCAAGTTCTTCTTTTTGTTTTAAACTATTAATTCCAAATTTTTCACAAATTTCGATTGCTGGAAATTCACCAAACCCTTCTATTTTAATTATAGAAATTGGTTTGATTTCTTCAATTCCAAGTTTATCCAAAATTCCATTTTCTTTAGCTTCTTTCAAAGCTATCCAATCAAAGGGAGCATGAGCAGGAACACTCATTACTATACCAGTTGCGTTATTTGGGTCTACAAAACTTGAAGGCAAAATTGGAACTTCTTTGAAATTAGTTGGATTAATTACGAATTTTCCAATTAAAAATTCTGGATCAATTTTTTCAATTTTTTCAATTTGCTTAAGTTGATCTTTAAGTTTAATAATTGCTCTTTCACTTAATACCCATTTTTCATTTCCAACTTTTGCAATCCAATATTCTTCATTTGGGTTTATCCAAAGATTTGTTACTCCAAAAATTGTTTCTGGTCTTAAAGTACCGCAAGGCAAAATTAAATCAGAATTTTTCAATTTAAATTTAATTAAAGTATATTCTATTGGTTCTTCTCCAATTCCTTCTAATCTATCGTGATCGCTTGTAGGACTTTTGCAATGAGGGCACCAAACAACCGGATAACTTCCTTTAAAAACATATCCAAGTTTTTTTAACTTTTTGTATTGCCATTTAACAAATTTTGAGTATGCTTTGTTTAAATCAGTTGTTATAAAAGTTCTTCTCCAATCTATTGCTAAACCAGCTAATTTCAAATCTTTTATCCATCTTTTTGTCCAAAACTTTATTACATATTTTGGATCTTTCTTCATTTTTTCAATTTCTTTATCGCTAGCTCCATAATCTTTCATTGTTTTAATCATTATTGGATCATTTTTTCTTAACCTTTCAACTAGACCTAAAATTGGTTCTCCTGTTGCATGAAAAGCTTGGGGAAAAAGAACATTATAACCTAAAATTCTTTTGAATCTAACAAAAGAATCTAATCTATAAATTGAATAGCTATGGCCCATATGAGGAGCTTTTACTCATTTTAATGGAATTACACATATTGGAAAGTTAGTTGAGGTAACGGTTCTAGCTTTCATGAGTAAGTATCTTTATGTTTGTAAAGAAGAAATTTGTAGAAATGAGGAGAGAGGGATAGTTTCAATAATTTTTCCTTATGTAGAGGAAAATAAAGAAAAGATATACATAGTTTGCCAATATAATCAAAAGAATGATGAAATTTATTTATCAACTGTTTTTGATAGACCTATTAATTTTGAAAAGTATAATTTACAAAGAAATGTTATTAAGTTTGATAAAGATGTAGATGTTATTGGAGAAAGACCAGAATGGGGTTTAGATTTAGGAATATCTAGAGATGAGAGAAGAAGATATGATATAAACAAAAAAGAATTTGCTAGTTTTAGAAAGTTATTGAAGAAAGGGGTATCTAAACTAAAAAAGTATGAAGAGTATTTAATGAGATAATAAAATATAGCCCCACCCGCGATGTCTATAGTCATGTTTAATCCTATAGACGTGGCAAGTGGGGCTAATAATTTTTTGTCGGTTAAATTAAAAAATATTTGATAATTCATTTATCAGTTTTAAACCTACAGCAGTTATTATCAAGAATACGAGTTCAAAGATTTTATAAAGAGTTACAAAATAATTTAACGCGCCCGGGGTGGGATTCGAACCCACGACCTCCCGGTTAACAGCCGGACGCTCTACCACTAAGCTACCCGGGCTCATACTGAAATTTAACTTGAACATTATTTAAGTTTTGCCAATTAACAAATAATTATGTTAATAACAATTTTAACATTTCTACTATCTCTCTATTTTTTATCTCATGGAAGTAAAATTTTAACCGAAAGTGTAATTAAAATAGATAAAATTTTAGGGTTTGGAGAGTTTGTAATAGGTTTTATTTTTTTAGCTCTAGTTACAAGTTTACCAGAACTTTCTTTAAGTTTGTATTCAATTTTAAATGAAAATGAAAGTCTAAGCATAGCAAATATTTTAGGTTCAAATATATTGGATATCCTTTTGATAGGAGGAATTATTTTAATCATATCCAAAAAAATAAAGGTGGAAAAAAGAGATATACCACTTCTTTCAAAAATGCTTTTTGTTTCTTCAATTTTTCCTTTGTTGCTATTACTTAAAATTGAAACTCAAGCAATTTCATCAATTTTTCTATTAACATTTTTATTTTTTGTTCTAATTTCGGTTAAAAGAAAAATTTCTTTTAAAATTTTTCAAAAATTGAAAACAAAGAAAGCAAAAATAGAGTTTGTTAAAAATATTGTTTTAGTTTTTATTGGAACATTTTTAGTAGTTTTTTCAGCAAAATTTTTGGTTGAAAGTTCGATTGATTTAATTAAAATCTTTGGATTGACAAATTCTTTTGTTGGTGGTTTTTTAATGGCTTTTGGAACAAGCATTCCTGAACTTTCTTTAGCTTTGGCCTCTCGCAAAAAATCTGGTTTAATTTTTGGAAATATTGTTGGATCTTGCTTAATAAACATAACTTTGGTTTTAGGAATAGTTTCATTTTTTATCCTAACTATTAATCCCTATTCAATCATTTTACCAATAATTTTCTCAACATTTTCATCTTTCTTATTTTACTTGCTAATTAAAAGAAAAGTTTTAGGCAAAAAAGAAGGAATTTTTATGATTTTAATTTATTTGATTTATATAATTCTTTCATTCAAAATTTAAATTTCAACTAAAGCTTTTACCAAATCACTTTTTGTCAAAATCCCAACTATTTTTCCATTTTCTATTACAGGTACTCTTGTAATTCTTTTTTTAACTAGCAACTCAGCAGCATCAGCCAAGCTAGCATCTGGACTTATTGTAATTACCTTTTTCGACATTACATGTTTAACTTTAATTTTTGAAATTTTTTCAAGTTCTTTTTTAATTTTTAACTCATTTTGAATCATTTTCATTAAAATAAAAGGAATGCTATGAGGTTCTTCTGGGATTAAATCTTCATTTTTAATTTCATTTTTCATAAATTTTACAATGTCAGAAACACTAATTATTCCAACTAATTTTCCTTTATCAACTACTGGCATTCCAGAAATTGCATTTTCTGAAAGCTTTTTGGCAACATCAAAAATTGTATCTTCTGGAGAGCAGGTAATTACATTTCTTGTCATAAAGTCTCTAACTTTCTTCATAATTATTTTTTGAAAACCTAGTGATAAAAGCTTTTAAAGATTTCAAACAATGAAAAAAATAGCATGAAATTAAGAATTGCTTTGGATTTTGACGAAACTTTGGTAGATTTTAATTTAGCTTTTATTAACTATTTTAATAAAAGATTTGGCATTGGAATTACAAGAGAAGATATAAAAGATTGGATGTTTAAAAGTTTGGAAGAAAAATTTGGAATAGATCATAAGAAAGTTCAAAAAGAGTTTGTTTCTTTTTATAGAAAAGTTTGGAATAGCAATTTTGAAATTTTAAAACCTACCTTTGATGAAGATTTAAGCAAAATGACCTTTTTCTTAAAAGAAATTTCTGAAAAACTAGATATAGTTACTTTAAATCCATTTGTTGATAAAATTAGGAAATGGCTTGAAATGAATTCAATTTTTTATGATGAAATCGTTTGGGTTGATACTTGGGAAGAAAAGTTTAATTTAAATTATAATGTTTTTATAGATGATAGCCCAATTTTAGCAGAAATTTTTTTGAAAGAAAAACCAAGAAATAAATTTTTAATTTTGATTGAAAAGGCTTGGAATAGAAATTTTGAAGAAAATGAATTTATTAAAAAAGCTAGAAACTTTAAGGAAATAGTTGAATATTGTATTGGATTAAAAGTTTTTGATAAATTTGAAAGATTGAGCAAAATTAAAAATTGGGAAGAAAAACTAAAGAATTTTTGATCCTACTTCCACATCTTTTTCTGGAACTATTAAAATTACATTTCCTTTTGAATCCTCAGCAGCCAAAATCATTGCTTGACTTTCATATCCCATAAATTTTTTTCTTTCTAAGTTTGTGACAAAAACAAATTTTTTGTTTTTAAGATCTTCTGGCTTATAATATTTTTTCAAACCAGAAATTACTTGTCTTTTTTCATTTCCAAAATCAACTATAAGCTTATATAAATTTTTTGATCCTGGAATTTCTTCTACTTCCAAAACTTTACCAACTTTCATTTCAATTTTTCTAAATTCATCGATTGAAATTTCTTTCATGTTTTCTTTTTTAATTTTTCTCAATTTATTAATTTCATTTTCAACTAGCTTTGGATCAATTTTTTCAAAAATAATTTTTGGTTTTTTGATTGAATGGTTTTCAATTTTAAAGTTCAAAGAATAAGCATTTTCTTTTGGTATATCCAAATTAAAAATTTCCCAAAGTTTTTCAATTTTGTTTGGAATGAATGGATATAGAGCTAAAGAAATTTCTAAAGAAGCTTTAAATCCTAAATAAATTGAATTTGGATCTTTTGTTTCCCAAGGCTTTTTTGTTTGGAAATATTGATTGCATTTAGAAGCAAATTCAACTATTTGTTTTAAAGCTTTATCAAAATGCAAAGAATTCATTGTTTTTAAATATTTTTGCCTAAATTGCTGAATTTCTTTTTCAAAATTTTTATCTAAAGAATCAAATTCTTTAGGCTTTGGTATTTTTCCTTCAAAATTATTCCAAGCAAAAGTTAAAACCCTATGAATAAAATTTGCAATTATTGAAATTAATTCATTATTTATTTTAGATTCAAAATCTTTCCATTTAAAGTTTGAATCTTGTTGACTATAACTAACAATAGAAGCTAAATAATACCTTAAATAATCTGAATCAAATTTTGAAACAAAATCTTTTATGCTGATATACCAATTTCTGCTTTTTGAAAATTTTTGATCTTCCAAAAGCAAATAACCTCTTGTTGGTATAAAATCTGGCAATTTGAAAGAACCTTCTGCCATTCTTTCTGCAGGAAGGAAAAGATAATGGTGATATACTATATCTTTTCCAATAAAATGGTAAATTGTTGCTTTATTCCAAATTTCTTTTCCATTCAAATTTAATTGCTTTGCTAATTCTAAAAAGAAAGAGATATAGCCAATATGGTTTTCAAACCATCCATAAAGAACTTTTTTGTTTTCATTTGGAATTGGAACTCCCCATTCTATATCTCTAGATATATCCCAATCTTTTAGCCCTTCTTTTATCCAAGCTAGAACATAATTTTTAACTTCATTTTGCAAATTTTTGTTTGAAATTAGCCATTCTCTTAATTTTTCTGAAAACGAAGAAAGTTTGAAGAAATAATGTTTAGATTTTTTGATTATTGGTTTTGAACCACAAATTGCACATCTTGGATCTTTTAATTCTAAAGGAGAATAAGTTCTTCCACAAATTTCACAAACATCTCCATATTGGTTTCGAGCTCCACAATAAGGGCAAGTTCCAATTACATATCTATCTGGCAAAAATCTTTTACATTTTGGACAATAGAATTGTTCAATTTCTTTTTCATAAATAAATCCATTTTCTTTTATTTTTTTGAAAAAGTATTGGGCTAATTGGTTATGGTAATCAGAATATGTATGACCATAAAAATCAAATTTAATAGAAACTTTTTCTAAATCTTCTTGCCAAACTTTCCACCATTTTTTAATGTATTCTTCCGGTTTTTTTCCTTCTTTTTCAGCAGAAATTAAAATTGGAGTTCCATAATCATCACTTCCAGAAATGAAAAAAACTTTTTTTCCAATCATTCTTAGAAATCTTACTAAAATATCTGCTGGTAAGTAAGTTGATGCTAAATGGCCTAAATGAGGCTCTCCATTTGAATAAGGTAAAGCACATGTAACTATTGCAATTTCTTGGTTTAAATTTTCCATAAAGAAAAATTTTTAGATGAAAAATATATTTATGAAAGTTAAACTAGTTGTTTTTGATGGAGAGGGAATTGTTTATAATTGTGGAAAGGTTATTGAAGTTTTTAGAAAGGAATATTCAAAGTTTCTTAAAAAGTTTGGAGTTAAGTATAAAGATCAACATAAAGAATGGTTGAAATACTATCCAAAAATAATAAGAGGAAAGATTAAATTAAGAGAAGTTAATGAAATTGTGTATAAAAAATTTGGAATACCAAAAAGTAAAGTAAGAGAATGGCTGAAAAAAGATAAAGAAATTAATGTAAAGTATGTAAGAGTTTACAGAGATATAAAGAGGATAATGGAAGAGCTTAAGAAAAGAAGAATTAAAGTTGCTATTCTTTCTAATTCTGTACATCCTTTGAGATGGAAAATAGAAATGCTTAAGAAAATTGGAATAGAAAAAGGAAAACATTATGATAAAATTTTTCATTCTAACATGATAGGTTTTGAAAAACCGGAAAAAGAAGCATATTTGTTTGTTTTAAAGTACTTTGGGGTTAAGCCAGAGGAAAGTGTTTTTGTTGGGCATGACAAGGAAGAAGTAGATGGTGCAAGAAAAGTTGGTATGAAAGTTATTAAATTAAGAAGAAATAGAAAGAAAGTTTCATTTGAAGATTTTTGGAAAAAGTTAGAATAAGCTAATAAATTATTTAGTTTACTATAGAAAAGTATTTATATAAATGTAATACGTATTACAAATTATGAGTTATCTTTTATCTTTTGATATCCCAAGAAATTTTTCAACTTTGAGAGTTAGAGTTTTTAGAGAGTTAAGAAGAAATGGAGCTAAAAAAGTTCATCATTCTCTTTGGAAGCATGAAAATTTAAACTTTCTAATTTCTCTAGCTTCTTTAATCAAACAAAAAGGAGGTCAAGCAATAATTCTTGAAGAAAAAATGATTTTTTAAATTTTAACTTCTTTCAAACTTTTCAAAATCAAATTTGGTTTTGCTTTACTTTTTTTCAAATCTTCCTTTTTTCCAATTCCACTTAAAACCCAAACAGTAAAATACTTAGATTTTTTAGCAAAAGCTATATCTTTATCCAATTGATCTCCAAAATAAACAACTTCTTTTCTTGGACTTAAAACATTCAATTCCATAGCAAACCTCATATATTCACTAGGCTTTCCAATTAATTCAGCTTTTACATTAGAGCAATATTCAAAAGCTTTTACTAAAGCTCCAGTGCCAGGAACTCTTTCTTTTCCATGTAGCCATTCTTTATCCAAAGAACTTGCAAAAAACTTTGCTCCATTAATCAAAGCTTTAAAACCTAAAACCAATTTTTCATAATTAAATTGCATATCATGAGTTACAAAAAGTATATCTGCTGGCAAATCATCAACAACATTTACATTAAATTCTTCCAAATCTTTTTTAGCTTCATTTCCAATTACCAAAACTCTTTCATTTCCTTTTAAATTTAAAGCCAAAACATAGCAAGGATTTATAATTTCTTCTTTCTCAATTTCAATTCCTCTCTTTCTTAATTCTTTTACCAAATTTTCTCTAGAAAGAGAAGTATAATTTGTTATTATCAAAACTTGCTTTCCAATTTCTTTTAACCTATTAATTACCCTATCAGCACCTTCAATTACTTCAGGATAATTCCAAATAACTCCATCTAGATCAAAAACAAAAGTTTTAAATTTATCCCAATTTACCATTTTCTAACCTAAGGAGTAATTCTTTCTCTAGTTCTTGGAAACATTGTAACTTCTTTTATATTCTTCTTTCCACAAATTTGCATTGTTAATCTTTCTAATCCAATAGACCATCCAGAATGTGGAGGAGCACCATACCTAAAAGCATCAATATAAAACTTAAAATCTTTTGGATCTAGTCCTTTTTCTCTAATTCTTTTTTCAAGCAATTCGGGAATATGAATTCTTTGTGTTCCAGAAGAAATTTCCAATCCCTTATAAATCAAATCAAAAGCTTTTACAATTTTTGGATTATCTTCTTTTGGCATAGCATAAAAAGCTTTTTGTTCTTCTGGCCAATCTTTTATAAAAAATGCCTCCCCAAAAATTTCTCCCAACTTTCTTTCTTGCAATTTACTAAAATCATCTCCATACTCAATTTTTTCTCCTTCTTTCTGCAAAGCTTTAATAGCTTCTTCATAAGTAATTCTTGGAAATGGTTGTTTAGGAACTTTTAATTCAACATTCAAAACTTCCAATTCTTTCTTTCTATTTTTCAAAACACTTTCTACTATATAAACCAAAGCTTTTTCAAGCCAATCCATAGCTTCTTCATAATCAGCAAAAGCAATTTCCACATCCATTTGTCTTACTTCATTTAAATGTGTTGGCTGATCAAATTTTTCCGCTCTAAAAATTGGAGTTATCATAAAAACTCTTTCAAAAGAAACTGCTCCCATTTGTTTATATAATTGAGGAGATTGTGCTAAATAAGCCTTTTTCTCAAAATATGGTAATTCAAAAAGTTCAGCACCTCCTTCACTAGCAGAACCAATTATAATAGGAGGTTGCATTTCAATAAATCCATTATTATAAAAAAACTCTCTAAATGCTTTCAAAATTTCATTTTGAATGCCAAAAATTGCTCTTGCTTCTTCAGTCCTAAACCATAAAAACCTCCAATTTAATTTTGTATCTAAATTTGCAGGAGTTACCATTCTTGGATCTAAAGGCAAAGGAACTTCAGCTTTACTAATAACTTCAATTTTCTCTGGTAAAATTTCCACTCCTTTTTTTGCTTGCTTCGATTCTTTAACAATTCCTTCAACTTCAATTACATCTTCTTGATGCAATTTAGAAACAATTTGCAAAATTACATCTTTTACTTCTCCTTTCTTAGCAGTAATTTGGATATATCCATTCTTATCTCTCAAAACAACAAAATTAATTCCTCCCAAAACTCTTACATCAAAAACCCAACCTTTAACTAATACTTTTTTTCCAACTAACTCTTTTGTAATTTCATTCGTAAATTTTCTTTCCATTTTTTCACAACAATAAATTTCTTTCTTTAATTTAAAATTCTTTTGAAATTTTCTTACAAAACACTTTTAAATAAAAATTTTAAATTCTTTTCTTATGCAAGAATTTTTTTCAAATTTGCAAAAAGCATCTGAAGAAATTTCAAAAACAAGCAAAATTTTAGCCAAAACTTCTTCTTCTTTAAGAAAATTTTTAATTTCAAATTCTTTAATTCAAAAGAATTCTTTACCAAACCACTTAAATCTAAAAATAGGTGCAGTTGATGGTTCAATCCTTAAAAAATCTTTATCCTCTTTCGATCTGTTAATTTTCAGATCTTTAGGAGTAATTTATGAATTTAAAGACTCAAAAATTTCTTCAATAATTTATTACCCTTCAAAATTTCCCTCTCCACAAATCCAAACAATTTTTGAACCATTGGCAGATAATGAGCTTTCTCTATTTTCAAATATTATAAGACAAATAAGTGAAATTTCTTTAGCAAATGAGCTTCTTGAAAAATTTGATTTAGATTTTTTGATTTTAGATGGTTCAATAATTCCTCATTATTCTTTTATTGAACAATCTTCTGATTTTTTAATCGAAAAATGGAATGAAATGATTTCTTCTTATGGAAATTTTTTCAAAACTATAGAAAAAAGTAAAGCTGAAGTTTTTGGAATCGTTAAAGATAGCAGAGGAAAGAGATTTCTTGAATTTTTAGATGAAAATTTCAATTTTAAATTTGAACAAAAGTTTAAAGATACTTTTATTCTTTCTCAAGTTCTAGACTTTTTAGAATCAACAACTTCTTTTCCCTATTCCTCTGATTTTTCAAATCATCCAATCTTAAAGCACTTTGACTCAAATTTTTCATCCAAAATTTATTCATTCTATCTTCAAAACACAAAAAATGATTTTCCTTTAAGAATAGATTTTTACAAAAAATCATCAAATTCAGCTTCCCAAATTTCCTCTTTAATAATCTTTCTAACAATTTCTCAAAATTATGCTATCCCATCAATTTTGCTAGAAGCTGATAAAAGAGTTAGATTGCAAAAAAGTTTAATAGAAAAAATTTCCTCCTCTCTACTTTCAAAATCAAAGAAAATAAATTTATTTGTAGAAAAGAGAAGAAAGAGAAAACCATTTTAAACTATTCCCTAACGATTTCGGCAAATCGTGGAACAATTAGAACATATCCTTCTTCTGTTCCAGCTATATCCCATCCATATTGATCACACACCTTCTTAAGCTTTGTAATTCCTGCTTGCAAATGTCCTATATCTCTCTTTTGCAAAGTTTTTGTTCTAAGAAAAACAATATTACCTTGCCTTACAAGCTTAACAATCCTATCAACATCGCTTAAACCACCAAAATTTTCAATTCTTATATTAATTTTTTCTTGAGGTTCTTCTTCAAAAGGAAGAACTACAAACTCTTCTTCTTCAACTTTTCTTCTTCTTAACTTTTCCAGAAATTTCTTCATAATAATTCATTATGGAATTTAACTATAAAAAAGCTTGCTTAAGAAATCTTTGTAATTTCAAGCTTTTTTATTCTAAAACTTTTTCCATGAGTATGGATTTTTCCACATTCTTTACATTTAAACCTTATATCATACCTTTTTGTTGGTTTTTCTCTTCCTTTAGGATTTTCCTTTGGAAAACTTCCATACCCTTTCATTTTTCTTAAGAATCTTCTTTGTCCTTGGCTAAGCTTACTTCTTGGTCTCTTTTTTACAATAATCACTTCATGAATTGTATGCTTCTTGCAATATGGACAATAAATCCTAACTTCTTTCGGGAATTTCATACTTTAAAGTTTTATTCAAAAAGCTATTTAAATAGTTTAGTATAAACACAATTTGCCTAATTTCATACCTAGGCCTATATCTAAAATCTTCCATAGATGAAAACTTCAAAGTTCCCTTTTCAGCATTATAAGTTATTTGGTATTTTGTCCCATCTTTCAAAAATCTTATTTTTGGCCTAAAACTAATAACTCTTAAACTATTCACATTCCTAAAAATTTCTTTCCAAGCAATTTCATTCTTTTCCAAAGACTTCCCTCTTATAACTTTCCAGAAAAATCCATCAATATTTTTAAACATTAATTGTTTTGTTTCAATCGAAAATTTTCTAATTATCTTTACCAAAGAAAATCCATCGAGCTTTAGAGGAAAAAGATTTTGACCTAGCAATTCTTCAGCTATTTCTACTATTTTCTTACACAAATAATCAAACCCTCTATAAACTTCAAAAGTTTTTGTAAAATTATTTAAAAAAGCAATTACCCTTCTTTTTGTTTTCAAATTCTTCAATTCTTTAATTTCAATTCCAAATCTTTTCTTAATTTCTTCTTCCAAATTCACTTCATATTCAAACTCTATTATTGCTTCATGGGAATTAAAGTTTGATTTTTTCGCTTTGATTTCAAAAATATCTTTCTTTCCATTAAACTTTCTGACAACTTCTTCTATTTTCACATCTTTCTCAAACTTTAACAAAGTTATAGACGGCATTATATCACCTCCTATAACTTATTGTCTATACATTATATTATAGAAAATTTTAAATAGCTATTCTTATATAAATTTTACTATGGTAAATTTCAAATCCGAATATGATACAAAAAATGTTAGAAGAGTTTTAGAATTATTAGAAAAAAACATAAGAGGATTAACAGCAGCTGAAATAGCTAGAGAATTAAAATTGAATAGACATACAGTCTCAAAAATTTTAGAAAGGCTTTTAATAGAAAAAAGAGTTGATTATGAAGAAAAAGGACCTTCCAAAATTTTCTTTTCAACAGGAAAATCCAAATTTGTAGCAAGGATAGATTTAGACAAAGATAATAAACTTTGGATAGATATTTTTTATCCAAAATATTCTGATCAAGAAAAATTCATAAGAATCAATCAAACAAAGCATGATAGCATGGCAAAATCTTCAAGCAAATTTAGAAGTGTGGGAGCAGTTTCAATAAAAATATCAAAGCTAAATGAACTAATAGAAATTCTTAAATCGATAAAACAAAAACTTTAATTAATGCAGAAAAAAGAGTTTCAAGAAAAAATTTTGATTTATCAAATTTTAGAATCAAGACTAAATTCTTTGCTAAAACAAAAAGAAATTCTTTCCCAAAAATTGCTTGAAATTTCTCAAACCCTTCAAACTCTAAATGAAATAAATGAAAATGAAACATTTTTTTCTTTAGGTTCAGGAATATTTTCAAAAGGAAAAATTACAGATCCAAATAAATTTTTAGTTTTTATAGGGTCTAACACTTCAATAGAAATGGAAAAAAGTGAAGCAATTTCTTTCTTGGAAAGAAGAAAGGAAGAAATTGAAAAGGCTTTAAACGAAATAGCAAAAGAAGAAAGCAAGTTAATTGAGCAATTAAATCAAATTTCAAAAGAAATTTCAAAATTTAGTCAAAATGTCCAATAATTTC
The DNA here is from genome assembly GCA_002254545.1 of Candidatus Aenigmarchaeota archaeon ex4484_224. Lineage (GTDB taxonomy): Archaea > Aenigmatarchaeota > Aenigmatarchaeia > CG10238-14 > EX4484-224 > EX4484-224. The sequence continues at coordinate 25,870 of NJEA01000001.1, read as the reverse complement.
TTCTATGTTTAAAATTGGAATTTTATATCTTTCAATATCATCAATTCCAATTCTAGGACAAGCTGTATTTATTAAAAAATCAACTTTTAATCCTTCAATTTTCTCTGGCAAAATTTCATTCATATAAAAAACATAAACTTCTTTTCCTTTTTTCTTTAACTTTTCAACAATTTTTTCTGGACCCCAAAATTGTCCAATCTTAGAAGAAACTAAAATTCCAATTTTTCTAGCTTCTTTAAATTTTTCTAGATTCCAGGCAATAATTTTCCTATATTTTTTAACAATTTTTTCTAAATCTCTAATTTCATTTCTTTCAAAATCAAGAACAAAAACTTTTTTTCTAACTTTTAAAGCTAAGCCTAAAGCATGAAAAATTGCTGAACTTAAAACTAAAAAACAATCAACTTTATCTTCTATCATTAATCCTGCATTTACCCTACAACCCAAAATTTGCCCTTCATATTTTTCAGTTTTTTTAGTATAAACTTCAATTCCTTTCTTTTTCAAAAATTCTTTAACTTTTGGAATTGCTTTTATATATTGCAAACTTCCAACAATTCCAATCTTTTTAAAATTTTTAATTTTTTCAAAATCTTTTTCAAGAATTGGTATAGGATCAACATCATAAAAATATTCCCAATAAATTACTGGCAAATTACTTTTAATTCCAAAATCAGTATGCCCTATATGTAAAATAGCGTCAACTTTAATTCTTTTAGCTTCCTCTATAGGCAAATCACAAGCTCCATAAGTATTTTCAACCCAATAAATCACTTTTATTCCATTTTCTTCAATTTTCTTTCCTATTCCTTGTATTTTTATCTTTAAACCTTCTGGAAATTGAATCAAAACCTTTTTTGCTTTAATTTTCTTCAATTCTTTGATTACTTCTTCCAAACTTTCCATATTTTTATTTTCTTCGTTCAAAATTTATTGTTAGAATGGTTAAACTAAAAGTTTCAAGCCAAGTTAGAAGAAAAGGATATACAATTTTTAAATCAAATGGAGTAAAAATAGCTTTAGAAACCAATGAAAGAATTCATTTTAATGTTAAAGGAGAAAATGAAGAGCATTTTGTAATTTTTGATAAGAAAAGAAAAAAATTTAGTTGCGATTGCCAATTTTTTGCTTTGCATGAAAAACCATGTAGCCATATCTATGCAGCATATCTTTTCTTAAAATCATCTAAACGTTTATAAACAAAATCCAAACTAAAAACCAAATACCAAAAAAAGAAAATGCTAAATCAAAAATTCTAATTTTTTGTTTTGTGAGTTTTAAAATAGCTAAAATTCCAACAAAAATTAAAATCGGAATTAAAATTTTAAGATAAAAATCTTGCAAGACAGAAGAAAACTTTCCAGCTAAAATTGCAATAAACACAATTATTAAATCAATTATTTTTTCTATTTTCATAATTTTTTCCTCAAAAATTCCTTTAATTTTCTTTGGAATCCAATACTTTTTCTAATTTTTGCTTTTTTATAAATTTTTTTATCAATTTTAATCCCATTTTCTTCAAGCTCTCTCACAATTTTTTTAACAGTATCCCATTTCCACCTTATATATTTACAATCATTTCCATCTTCTATACACTTTTTAACAAATTCAATTGTTTTTGGATCATGAGGATATCCAATTCCAAAATCAAAATTTACATCTTTCTTTATTTTTTCGATTTCCCAATCTCTTTCAACTTTTGCAATTATAGAAGCTGCACCAACAAACAAATTTTTTTCATCCATTTTATTTTCAGCTTTAATTTTAATTTTTTTGTTATTCAATAATTCTCTCAATTTTTTAACAAATTTTTTAGGTCTAGAAGTTAAAGCATCTATATACACAAAATTCGCATCACTCATTTCAATTATTTGAGCAATTTTTTTCATCTCGATCGAATTCAAATTTTCAGAATCAATCTTACAAGGACTTACTTTTATAATAAAAATATCTTTTGCTATATCTTGCAAAAATTCATATATTTCTTCTCTTTTTCTTTTGGTCAATTGCTTAGAGTCTTTTACTCCAATTTTTTTCAACTTTCTTTTATCTCTTGAATCAAAAACAACTCCAGCTATTATCATAGGTCCTATTATTGAACCCCTACCAGCTTCATCAATTCCTAATACTCTCATTTTTCTCTAATACAATATACTTAACAAAATAAAAATTGTTGTAAGAGTTAAGCTTATTATATGAAAAGATTTTTTTATTTTTCTTTTTTCATGCTTTATATAATATGCTACAGGCAATGGGCCTCTAATTTTTTTCTTAGATAGAAATGGAACTATGTATATCCCTTCTCTATCTGGCATATCCAATAGCAAATGAATAGTTAAGGCTAAAACTGATTGTTTCCAAGGAACTATTTGCAAAAAAATTATTGCTAAAATAGGGACCATCAAAATGCTGTGAAACCAACTTCTAGGTCTATAAGCTAATCTATAAAGTTTTGGAATTTCCAATCTTATTTTTTTCCTAGAATCATATAGATATCCAAAGAGATGGTCAAAATCAAAAATTACACTCAATAGAATTAACCAAGGATTTCCAAAAACTTTATACAAAAAAATTCCAACAGCTAAATGAGTAGTTAAATCCATAATTATTTTTTAGGTTATCAAATAATTATGGATTTGCTTGAAGAAATTAAAAGAGAAATTGAGAAAGGAAAAGATATCGAAGAAATTTTAAAAAAATTTAGCTGGAAATCCTTTGAACAAATTGTTGAAGCTATTTTCCAAATTCATGGCTTTAAAACCAAAAGAAATTTTAGATTTAAAACAAAAAAAAGATTTGAAATAGACGTTCTAGCATACAAAAACAATTATGGCTTTTGCGTTGAATGTAAAAAATGGAATTTAAATTGGAATAGAAAATCAAAAATAAAAGAAGCTTGTTTAAAAAATGAAGAAAAATGTAAAGAATTAAGAAAAATTTGGAATTGGAAAAAATTTAAGCTTCAATCTTTAGTCGTAACTCTTTGGCAAGAAGATTTAAGAGAATTTAGCAAAACAAAAATAGTTTCAATTTACAAACTCAATTCATTTCTTCTTGAGGAATTTTTACCTTAAACCTTCTATCAAAATTTCTTTTCAAAAGAACTTCTAAAATTCTTTTTTTCTTCAAAAATTTTTTCTCTAAGTCTTTCAACTTTCTTTCAATTTCTTCTTCTTTTCTTTTAAAAAATTTTACCTCTCTTCTCTTCTCTTCAATTTCTTCTTCTTTCAATCTTTTATTTCTTTCCATTTCAATCTTTTTTTCTTTAAGCTGTTTAATTTCTTCTTTCAATTGTTCAATCTTTTCAATATCTTTCCTAGAATTTTCCCAACAATTTATAAATTGCTTTCCAACATCGCCTTCAAATCTATCTATGAATTCATTAATTTGGAAAAAATAATCAAATGGATTTTCAAAGAAACTTTTTAAAAAATTAAATATTTTTTCATCTTTGGAATGAAATTCTTTCAACATATCTTTTTTATATTTACTAAACTTTTTTCTTATATCCCCCTTAACACTCAAAATTTCTTTATTCTTCTCTTCAATCTCTTTTTCAATCTTTTCAATTTGTTTTTCTAAATTTTTAATCTCTTCAAGATTTTCTTCTTCAATCTTTTTCATTTCCTTTAAATTTCTTTCAATAGTTTCTTGTATTTTCTTTTTTTCTCTTCTCATTTCATTTACTTCGTCTATTAAATTTTTCAATTCTTCCACTTCTTTCTTACTTTTAATCTGATCATTTACAACGGAATATTCTTTATATCTTTTTGCTAACCATTTTTTAAATTCATCAAATTTTTTTATCATTTCATTCAAATTTCTTATCAAATCCTTCCCTTCTTCAAACTGGTAGATTTCAGCCTGTTCATTTGGATGAGTTTTTATCAAATCATTAATTATCTCAGAAGTTTTTTCAAAAAAATTCTGAAAGTCTTCAATTTCTTTTTGTTCTAATTTTTGAATTTTAAAAAGGAAATTTTCAACTTTTTCAACAAATTTATTCTTTTTTATTTTCTTCACTTCTTTCAATTTCTTTCTATTTTTTTCAACTTCATTCCAAAAATCTTCATATTTTCTTTCCAATTCTTCCAAAAACTCCTTATATTTTTCATTTCTTTCTAAAATTTTTGGAACTTCTTCAAATTGAACTTCTTCTTCAATTTCAACCTCTTCTTTCCCTTTCCCAAAGAAAGGAAATATAATTCTAATTTTCATATTAACATTTCTCTCCAATTTTATCCAAAATTTCTTTCATTTCTTGCAAATTATAATTTCCAGTTATTCTTTTTACAATTTTTCCATCACAAAATATTAAAACGGTTGGGATCGACTTTACATCAAACAAATCAGCTATTGTTTTATTTTTTTCAACATCACATTTCATGAATTTTACTTTTCCTTCATATTCTTTGCTAAGTTTTTCAAAAATAGGAGCAAAAGCTAAGCAAGGCTTACACCATTTAGCCCAAAAATCAACTATTACAGGAATTTCCGAATAAAGAATTTCATCTTCAAAGTTTTCTTTACTTACATGAATTATCATACTAAAAACACTAGGCTTGGCAATTTAAATTCTTTTCGAAAACTATTTAAATACAATATTTAAAGATTTTTAAAGTTAGTTTTGGTGAGAAAATGAATTATAAAATAAGGATTGAAAATATAGTAGCTTCTGGTTCTTTAGGAATTCAAGTTCCATTACAAAAGATAGTAGCAAATATAGAAGGAGCAGAATACGAACCAGAACAATTCCCAGGTTTAGTTCTAAGAATGAAAAATCCAAAGTCTGCTGCTTTAATCTTTAGCTCTGGAAAAATTGTATGTACCGGAACTAGAACACAAAAAGACTTGCAAAAAGCTTTAAAAAAACTAGTGAGTTTAGTAAGAAAAGCTGGAATTAAAGTTCCTTCTAAATTCCAATTTAGAATTGAAAATATTGTTTCCTCTACCAAGCTAGATGCAAGAGTAGATTTGGATAAAGTTGCTTTCGAGCTAGAAAATTCCGAATACGAACCGGAACAATTCCCAGGTTTAGTTCTAAGAATGAAAAATCCAAATGTGGCTTTTCTAATCTTTAGCTCTGGTAAAATCGTATGCACAGGAGCTAGAAAGACAAAAGATGTGAAAATAGCTATAGAAAAGCTTATAAAGCAATTAAAATCAATTAAAGCAATAGTGAAGGAATAGCCTTTTTCATTTTTCATTTTTCGAAAAATCTCAAAAAAAGATTAATCATAAAACTAAAAAAGAGGAAATGATAAACGTGGAAAAGGAAGAGATAATCGAGAAATTAATAGAATTTTTTAAGCAATTTTATTTAGATGAAATAGTGTCTACAATTTCCCAAAAGAAAAAATCTTTGTATGTTGATTTTTCTTTGCTTGAAAGATTTGATGTAGACCTAGCTGATTTATTTTTAGAAAAACCAGAAGAATTTTTGGAATTGGCTGAAAATGCTTTGAAAGAATTAGATTTAGGTTTTGAGTTTGATGTTTTAAGAGTTAGGTTTTACAATTTACCAGAAGATAAAGAAATAAGAATAAGAAATTTGAGATCTGAGCATATAGGAAAGATTGTTATAGTGGAAGGGATTGTTAAAAGAGCTAGTGAAATTAGGCCAGAAATTGCTGAAGCAATTTTTTTATGTCCTGTCTGTGGAGCAAAAATTCCAGTTGTTCAAAGTCAAAGGTCTTTATCCCAACCCTTAAAATGTCCTTATTGTGGAAATAAAAAAGGTTTTCAATTAGTTGACCAAAAGCTTTATGATGTAAGATGGATTGTAATAGAAGAGCCTTTTGAAATTGTTAGTGGAGAAAGACCTAGCGATATAATCGTTTATTTGAAAGAAGATTTAACAGATCCAAAATTCCAAAACATGACAGATCCCGGAAATAGAATTAAAGTTGTTGGAATTCTTAGACAAATGCCAAGAAAATTGAGAAAAAGTTATTCTTCAAGGCAATTAGAAATTTTCATAGAAGCAAATAACATAATTCCTATGGAAACTGAATGGGAAGAAATTGAAATTACAGAAGAAGATGAGAAAAAGATTTTAGAATTAGCTAAAAATCCAAACGTTTATGATATGATCGTTAAATCTATTGCACCTTCTATTTATGGTTTAGATGAAGTTAAAGAAGCAATTGCTTTACAGTTGTTTGGTGGAGTAAGAAAAATCTTAAAAGATGGAAGTAAGGTAAGAGGAGATCTTCATATTTTATTAATTGGAGATCCTAGTTGTTTAGTAGGTGATGAAAGAGTAATTTTAGGGAATGGAGCGATAGTTAAAATAGAAAGTTTAGGAAAGTATCATTTAGAAAAAATAAATGTTCCTGTTTATTTGGCTAAAGGATATAAAAGAGGAATTGCTAAAGTTTTCCACAAGTATGAATTTCAACCAATAATAGAAATTATAACAGAAAGTGGTAAGAGTATAAAAGGAACTTTTAATCAGCCTGTTCTTGTAAAAAAGAAAGGAAAATTTGGAAAAAATGGAGTTAAACAAGTTTGGAAGAGATTAGATGAAATTAAAATTGGAGATGAAGTAAGAGTAGTTAATTGGATTCCATGTTCTATTCATAAATACTTAGATACAAATTGGAAGGTTGAGACAAGAAAAAATGCAAAGAAAATTAAAATTCCCTCCAAGCTTGATGAAAGACTTGGTGCAATTCTGGGATATATGTTAGGAGATGGTTATGTATCAAAATATAGAGTAGGATGTGTATTCAATTACAATGAGCTAGATTTGTTACCAAAATTGAAGAAATATTTTGAAGAAAAATTTGGAATTAAACCAAGATTTGAATATAAGAAAGAAAAATTTGGGACTAATGTAGAGATGGTGTTTAATTCTATAGCATTGGCAAAAGTTTTGAAGTTCTTAAAAGAAAAAAGAGTTCCAGATTTGATATTCCAATCAAAAAATAGTGTTGTAGCTAGTTTTCTTTCTTGGCTTTATGATGCAGATGGTTCAGTAATAGCTGGGGGGAGAGGAAAGAATGGAATTTTATTCAAATCAAAAAACATAGAGCTTTTAAGAGATATTCAAATTCTATTATTAAGATTCGGAATTCACTCTAGGATATATGGGAATAACCTAATGATTAGACAAGCAAATTCAATAGAGAAATTTGCAAAAAATATAGGATTTAACTCTAAGAAGAAAAAAGAAAAACTTAAAAAATTGCTTAAGTTACTCAAGAGATACAAGCATAGAAGACATAATAAAATGTGGGAAAGGGTTGTAAAGATTGTTTATCATCCTCCAGAAACTGTTTATGATATAGAAGTTCCAAAATATAAGAGATTTGTTGCGAACGGAATTGTTGTTCATAATACAGCTAAATCGGCTTTGATGAGAGTTGTGGCAGGGTTAATACCAAGAGGAAGATATGTTTCTGGAAAAGGAGTTACTTATGCTGGTTTAACAGCGACTGTTGTAAGAGATGAAGAATTTTTAGGAGGTTGGGTTTTAGAAGCTGGAGCTTTAGTTTTAGCTAATGGTAGTTTATGTGCTATAGATGAATTTGAAAAAGTTGATAAACAGGATCAGGTTGCTTTGCATGAAGCGATGGAGCAGCAAAGCTATCATCCAAGTTTTGAAATAATGTTTGCAGATGGTAGTAAGCATAAAATTGGAGATTTTGTAGAAGATTTGATGAAAAAATACAAAAATAGAATTGTAGAAGGAATAAATTGTGAAATTTTAGATGTATCTAATCTTAACTTCAAACTTTTAGATTATGATGGCAAAAAAATAACACCAGTAAAGGTTTTAAGGGTTAGCAGACATAAAGCTCCAGATTATTTTATAGAAATAACATATTCTAATGGTAGAAAAATTTTAGTGACACCAGAACATCCAGTTTTTATTTTTAAAAATGGTAAGATAATGACTGAGGAAGCTAATAAAATAACTAAAGATTTATTTGTTCCTGGAGTTAGAAATTTAGAAATATTTTCAAGTGATCAAATTCTGGAAGGGATTACCAAAACTGGTAGGAAAAGAATTAATCTTCCAACCAAAGTCGCACCTTCACTATCTCGATTTCTAGGATTTTTTGTAAGTGAAGGTTATTCATACAAAGGTTCTTCTTATGAAGTTGGAATTTCCAATTCTTCACCTATTTTATCAAATAGAATAATTTCTACGATAAAAGAAACTTTTTCTATAACTCCAATGGATTATACAGACAGAAACAGAACACTCAGGATTATTTCGAAAGATGTGTATCTATGGATGAAGCAAAATTTTGATGAATTAATGAAATTGTCTAAGTTTAAAAGAATTCCAAAAGTTGTATTTTCGTTAAATAAAAACTTGGTAAAAGAATTCATTTTAGCAATGTTTTTAGGAGATGGAAGTTCTAAGAAAATTCCATCTTATACATCTTCTTCTAGAGAATTGGTAGAAGATCTTCAAGATTTACTACTTAAATTACAAATTTTTTCAAGAATTCATGAATTTAAACAATTTGGAAGAACATATTGGAAATTATATGTCACAGGGGATTCTATACCTATATTTTCAAAGATTTTTGAAAATAAAGACATTAAAAGAAAAAAGATAAGACATCATGATATACTTCCAACATATGTTGCAAGAAAGTTAAGAGATATTTTGAAAATTTTCAGGATGTATGATGGAAGTTTAAACAAAAACATTGAACTAAACTATGGAATTACAAAAGAAAGATTCTCAAAAATTTATGAAAACATAGCTAAAAAAATTAGAAGTGGAATTGAATTGATTGAGAAAGGAAATTTGAAAAAGTTAAAAAAAGAACTAAACTTTTCTTTTAATTTAATTTCGAAAATTTCAAATCTTAATGAATCTTCTATCAAATATTTTTTCTATGGTGGTTATACTGAAAGAAAAAGAAAAATGATTGAAGAAAGAATTTTATCTTCCCTAAGAAATTTTCTTGAAACTAAGCTTAAAGAATTAGAAGCACTTGAACAACTTGAAAATTATAGATGGCTAAGAATTAAAAAAGTTAGAAAAATACCAAATAAAGGAAAATACAAAACCGATTGGGTTTATGATGTTACTGTACAAACACACAAGTTTATTTCTCACGGACTAATATTGCATAATACTATCAGTATAGCAAAAGCTAGTATAGTAGCTACTTTACCTGCAAGAACAGCAATTTTGGCTGGAGGAAATCCAAAACTTGGAAGATTCGATCCTTATTTGCCTGTAAGAGATCAAGTAGATATACCTGAAACTTTACTTTCAAGGTTTGATTTAAAGTTTGCTTTAAGAGATATTCCAAATCCAGATGTTGATGCAAAATTAGCAGATCATATCCTTAAAACAAGATATTTTGGAAAAGATGAAGAGGTTAAGCCTCCAATTCCTCCAGATTTGTTAAGAAAATATATTGCTTATGCAAGGAGTAAAGTTAAACCAAAAATGACAGAAGAAGCTGCTCAAGTTTTAAAAGAATTTTATTTAAGTTTAAGAGAAAAATCTGGTGGAGAAAGTCCAATAGCTATTACTCCTAGACAATACGATGCTCTAATGAGATTAGCTGAAGCTTCTGCTAGAATTCAATTAAGAGAATATGTTACAAAAGAAGATGCTTTGAGAGCTATTAGATTAATGAGTGTTTCTTTAAGGCAGTTTGGTTTCGAGCCAGAAACTGGTCAAATAGATATAGATAAAGCAGAAGGTGCTAAATTTACAGCTACTCAAAGAGGAAAGATTAGAACAATTCTAAGTATAATTGAAGATTTGGAAAATGTTTTTGGAAAGGAAATTCCTCAAGATGAAATTATTAGAGTTGCTAAGGAAAAAGGAATAGATGATGTTGAAGAAATTTTGAGGAAAATGCAAAGAGAAGGATATCTCTATTCTCCAAAGCCTGGAGTTTTAAGTAGGTTGTAATCATGGAAAGATTAACTGCAAAAAAAGTTAGAATTGTGGATATAGTTAATGGAAAATTTGTAGCTGGAGATCAAGAAAAAAGAATCCCATCTTATTTAATAACTCCATATGGAGAAAAAATTTCAAGAGTTAATATAATTGGAACTATTACTGAGAAATTTTTAAGTGAAGATGGAAGTTATCTTTCTTTTGTTTTAGACGATGGAACAGAAGCAATAAGAGTTAAGGCATTTAAAGAAAAAGCAAGCTTAGCAAATAAATTTGAAATTGGTGATTTGGTTTTGATTATTGGAAGAATAAGAAATTTTAATGGGGAAAATTATGTGAATTTGGAAATAATAAGAAAAGTGGAAGATCCAAATGAAGAAGTTCATAGGAAAGCTGAAATAGTTGAAATTTTAAGAGAAAAACAAAAAATTGCAAAAGAATTAAAAGAACTTTCCGAAAAGCTTGAGTTTGAAAATGTTTTAAATTATGCTAAGCAAAGATATGGAATTGATGAAGAAAGTTTAAAATATTTGCTTTCATTTTCTGTTGGAAAAGAAGATTATAAGAAAAAAATTGTTGAGATTTTAGAAAATTTGGATGAAGGAGAAGGTGTTGAAATTGGTAAAATATTTGAAGTTTTAGATTTACCAGAAAATCAAATAGAAGAAATAATTGAAGAGCTTTGGAATGAAGGAATTATTTTTGAACCATTGCCAGGTAAATTTAAAATTATTAAAAAGTAGAAAATAGGTTATGGAATTTGATTATTTTCAATTGTTAAAAAAGGCTAGAGAAAGTGCTGGAAAAGAAGTTAGTGGAACTAAGAGATTTCAAATGCCAGTAGTTAATTTAGAATATCAAGGAAGAAAAACAATTTTAAGAAATTTTGAAGAAATTTGTGAATATTTGAAAAGAGATAAGAGATTAGTTGCTAGATTTTTATCTAGAGAGTTAGCATCCCCAGCTTATGAACAAGGAAAATTTTTAATATTTCAATCTAATTTACAATTTACGAATGTTCAAAAGAAGTTAGAAAAATTTGTTAAAGAATATGTTATTTGTAAAGTTTGTGGACAGCCAGATACAAAAATTGTCAAAGAAAGAAGAATTTGGTTTATAAAGTGTGAAGCATGCGGGGCAAAATATCCAATAGAGAAAATTTGAAAAGTAGATGGGAAAAAATCATTGATAGAGTTTATAAATTTTCTTTAGTTGTTTGGATTATTTTGATGTTAATTCCAGTAATTTTAATTATTTTAATTTTGCTAGGATATATTAGGTGAAATTTTTGTTCTGGGCAAAAATTCATGAAATCAAAGATGATTTAGTTGTTGCAATTTGTGACGAGGAATTGCTTGGTAAAAAAATAAAAATTAAAGAAAATTTTGAAATTGAAATAAGCGAAGAATTTTATGGTGGAAAATTAATAGATGAAAAAAATGCTATTGAGTTGATTAAAAAAGCTACTATTGCAAATTTATTTGGAAATAAAATAGTTGAAATTGCAATTAGAGAAAATCTTATAGAGAAAGAAAATGTAATAGAATTTAAGGGAATTAAGCATGCGCAAATTATCGAATTATAAAGGTCAATTTTTTATTTTAAGTGCTGTTGTTATAATTGGAGCTATGTATTTAATTAGTAAACAAATAATTCCTTTAAGAATGATAGATATTTCTCAAATTGCTTTAGACGATGAAATTTTTGTTTTTAACAACATTTACAAAAAATCAATAGAAGTTGTTAAAAAATCAAAAGATTGTAATGATTTAAGTTGGAATTTAGAAGAATTTAAAAATTTTGTGGAAGATTATGGAGTTTCAAAAGGAATGAAAATAGTTTTAAATTATAACATTTTGGTTTGTAATTCAGTTCAAAGGAATGTAAGTTTTGAATTATATCTAAATTCATCAAGATATAAGCTTTATTCACAATATTTTGGATGAATTATTCATATCTCAAAGCCTCTACAGCTGGAAGTTTGGCAGCTTTTCTTGCAGGAAAAACTCCAGCTAAAATTCCAACAAAAAAAGAAAGAAGCAGACTTTCTATTATCAAATCATAAGATAAAACCATATGGGCAGTTGTTGGTCGATGTTGAACAAGTTCAGAAGAAATCGTCATGTAATTTCTAATTACTAAAAATCCTTCTCCCAATCCATATCCCAAAATAATTCCTATTATTCCACCTATTAAACCTATTATTCCTGATTCTAACATAAACATTATCATAATAGTTCTAGAACTAAATCCAATTGCTTTTAAAATTCCGATCTCTCTAGTTCTTTCTAAAACTGAAGTATACATAGTATTTGCAATTCCAATCATTCCAACAATTAAAGAAATACTTGCAATTCCTCCGAGCATTGTTGTTAATAAAAAAGAAATTTGGGAAATTGTTTTTTGAACAAATGTTGGAGTAATTAAGAAGAAATCTTCATTTCCACAATTTTTTCTTTCTTGACATAAAGCAAACTTAACTTTATCTTCTAATTCTTTAGGATTAACATTAGAATCAATTTTAGCAACAATCATTCGATATATACCTTTTGTATGACTAAAATCTTTTTCCATTGTTTTCAAAGGAATGATTACTATTTCATCTTCAGTTTGAGAAAGTAAACCTCCATATTTGTTTCTTATGCCAACAACTTCAAACTCTTTGTTATCGATTAAAACTTTTTTCTTTACTCGAATTTTTTCTTCAAATAAATCGTTAGCAGCTAGATATCCAAAAATGACTGAATATTTATCTTTTGAAGAAAGATATCTTCCTTTCCAAATTCCCAAAGTATCAATTTGTTTAAATTTTTCTGGATCTACTCCCCAAACTTGTAAATAGAGGGTTTCCTTTTTATAAGTAATTGGCAAAGTTTTAACATAAATTCCCATTGCCATTTTTACTCCTGGAATTTTTTCTATTGCTTGGATATCTTTATCTGAAAGAAGGGGTAAAATGGAAGAAGAAAAAGAAGGCATAAAACCGAATTTTAATTTTCCAGGTAAAACAATTATCCAATCTGATCTAAAAGATTTTAATTGTTCATAAATTGCTTGATTAATTCCTTTTGTTGCTCCAACCATTCCAACCAAAGCAGCAATTCCAATTATAATTCCAAGCAAAGTTAGAAAAGTTCTAACTTTTCTTTGTTTTAAGTTTTTAAAAATTAAAGATAAAATTTCTAGAATCATTTTCTCTTTTTCTTAATTTTTTTGTAAACAAAGAAAATTGCTATAAGAATTAAAATTATTAGAGCTAAAAAGTAGATTGAATAGTTTTTACTTTCTTTTTTTGTGATCTCGATATAGAAAGTTTTTGCTAAATTATAGTTATTTCCAAAAACGTCTTGAAAGCTTAGATTTATTTGGATTTGATTTTTGTTCGAAGTTGGAACAAATTCAATTCTTTCTATATCGTAATCATCTGGATCTATATTTCCAATGTAAATTATATTTGAAGATTTTAATGGCAGAGAAGAATTAATTTCTGCTTTAGCGTAGAAAATTTTTGATTTCCCAGCGTTAGAAATTTTAATTTCTATATATCCTTTATCATTTTGTATATCTAAATTTTCAAGAGTTATTAAAATTTTTGGTTTTTCATAAATTTTTATTGGAATTAATTTTTGTGAAGAAAAAGAAATTGTTCTTGAAGAATCAAAATAAGTCAATAAAGCTTGAATTTGGTATAAATTTGGATATACATCTGGATTTGGAATTACTTTAATTTTTATCGGTATTTGTTCGTTTGGTTGAATTTCTTTTATGAAAATTGAAGTTTGTTCAAAGATTAAAGAAGATTGGTTAAATGTTATTTGAACATCTCTAGCTATCCCATCTCCATTGTTTATTAAATTAAAAATGAGTTCTTTTTCTTCATTTGGTTGAATTGAATTGTTTGAAGTTAAAACAAGATCTAAGTTTGGTTTAGAAATAACTTTTATTGGAATTACAATTGTTTTTTCATAGCTATTTGATTCAATTTTATAATCTATTGTTAAAGTGATTGTTTTATAGCTGGTTTCTTTTGAATACTTTGAGTTAATTATAAAAGATGATTCTATTGAGTTTGAAGGAGAAAGTTTATCAATTGTAAGAAATTGTGGAGAAATTTCTAAAGAATCTGAAAAAAGAGTTATTTTTATATCTTTTATTTCATTAGTTGCAAGATTTGTTAGTTGAATTAAAAGTGTTGTTTGTGAATTTGTGTAAATTGAGGAATCTTTTAAAGAGTATGAAATTTGAAGTGAAGAAGAGTTTGCAGTCTGAACTAAAAACAAAATCATTATAATTGATGCAAACAAAACTTTTTCTATCTTCATCTTTTTCTCCCTTCTAAAATTCTTCCATCTTTTATAAATACTTTTTTCTTTGCAAATTTAGCCATTTCTAAGTTATGAGTAACCAAAACTATTGTAACTTTTCTTTCTTTATTTAGCTTTTTAAGTAACTCAAGAATTTTTTTACCAGATTTTGAATCTAAATTTCCTGTTGGTTCATCTGCCAAAACAATTTTCGGATTGTTTGCTAAAGCTCTTGCTATAGCAACTCTTTGTCTTTCTCCACCAGAAAGTTGATTGGGTAAATGATTTGCTCTTTTTTCTAACCCAACTAATTTTAATAATTCAAGGGCTCTTTTTCTTTTTTCGCTTTTAGGTATTTTTAAAAATGTCATGGGAAGCATTACATTTTCTAAAGCTGTTAAAGTTGGAAAAAGATAAAAGAATTGAAAAACAAAACCAATTTTTTCTCTTCTTATTTCTGCAAGTTCTTTTTCACTTAATTTTGAAATGTTTATTCCATCAATGAAAACATCTCCTTTTGTTGGTATATCTAAAGTTCCCATTATATGCAACAAAGTTGATTTACCAGAACCAGAAGGTCCAAGGACCGCAATAAAATCATTTGGATAAACTTTAAAATTTACACTTCTCAAGGCATAAACTTTTGTTCCTTTTCCATAAATTTTCCAAACATTTCTTAGAGAAATTAAAGGCTTCATAATTTATGATAGTGTTAGAAAATTTATTTAAATATATCGTTTCGATATATTTTTATGAAAAAAATTGTATTCAGAGGTTTTCTTAAAGCTATGATTCTAGCTATTCTAAACAAAAGAAGAATGCATGGATATGAAATAATTAAAGAAATCGAGAAAAGAACAAAATTTTGGAAACCTTCTCCAGGAACCATATATCCTTTGCTTAGAAAGATGGAAAAAGAAGGTTTAGTAAAAAGTTCTAAGAAAGATAAAATAATTGTTTATTCTTTAACTAAAAAAGGAAAAAGTAAAGTGATTAAGTTTGAAAAATTGAGGAAAGAAATAAAAGAAAAATTTTTAGAAGGATTTGAAAGAGAGATTGGTATTAAATATAGAAAAATTAAAAAACATAGAGGTTTGCTCAAAAGTCATTTTAAATTAATTTTATTTGGATTAATAAAAAATGAGAAAGAAATTGTTAAAGAAATTAAAACTTTTGATAGAAAGTTAAAAAAACTTTTGAAATCTTAAAAGCATTACATCAAAGCTTTTAACAGGCTTTTTATGGAATTTATACGAATGTTTGATTTTAAATTTAAGTTTAATTGCTTTGTCTAGTTTAAAATTAAATCTTTTTGCAAAATTTTCTAAAAAATCTATTGATTTTTCACTATAGCTATGCAAACTATATACAACTTTAGCCATTTCAAATGCTTTTTTTAGAAAAATTAAATCATAATGTTTTTTTCTAGTTCCAAACGGAGGATTTTGAATTATTGTATCAACATTTTTCAAATTAATTTTTTGAATATCTGCTAGAAGAAAATAAACCTTTACTTTCAATTTTTTTGCATTTTCTTTTGCAATTTTTATAACTTCTTTATCTATATCAATTCCAATTGAAATTTTTGTTTTGTAAAAGAAAGAACCAATTGCTAATCTTCCAGTTCCACATCCAAGATCAACAACTATTTTATTTTTTAAATCTCTATGCAAATAAGCAAAATTTAAAATTTCTGCTGCTAAGCTAGAAGAAATTGTATATTGTTCTAAAAAAATTTTTGGTTTTTTAATTTCTTTTGTTTTCGAAAGTAAAATTTCAATTTTCTTTTTATCCATAATTTAATTATTTTTCTTTAATTTTTTCTAACACTTGTTTATGCAACTTTAAAAGTAAAGCTTTTCTATCTTCCATTAAAACAACATCACTTTCGCTTAAAACAAACAAGTTATGAGCAAAAGGAGAAGGTATATTGCTTTTTTCTAAAATTTCAAACTTAATTTTTCCATTCTCAATTTCTTTCAAAATTTTCTTAGAATTTTGGATATCCATATAATCTTCTAAAATTTCTCTATAAGTTTCTTCTATTATTGGAAATCCTTTAATTTTTTTAACAACTTTTATTAATCTTTCTGCACTCATTTGTTGTTTAACTAAAGAAATTTCATGCCCTTTATAATTTCTTAAAATCATTAAAGCTCTGGTTGCATTATGTCTAAATTTTCTTTTGAAAAGCTCAGTATTTATCAATGCTTTTCTCAAAATTTCTTCAAGCTTTGAAGAAGAAACAAGTTTAACTACTTCTTTTGGATCTACGAATTCTTTTTTAATTTCTCTTATTTTTATCCAAAATCTTTTTTCAAATTCAAATGGAATTGAAAGAATAAATCCATTATCGCTTATAGTAATTCCAATGCTTTTTTTCAATTTTTTCATTAACATATAAGCATAAGCTCTACTTAAAGTATCATTGACTTTTCTTCCAAACAAAGTATGAAAAACAATATTTTGAGAATCACTTGTTATAACATTTTCTATTAGAATTGTTTTATGAGATGGAAATCTTTTTGCTTCCATTTTCTTTAAAAATTTATATTGAATTAAAAAGTAGTCATAAATTGCTTTAGCAACTTCTTTACTACAATTTAATTCTTTTTTAATTTTTTCATCAATTTTCTTTTCTTTTTTCTCTAGCCAATTAAAAACTTTTTCTCTAAATTTTCCAATTTCTATTGCTAATTCAAAGCTTAAAGGCAATTGTTCAGAAAACCAACTAGGTATGGTAGGTCTTTTTTCTTTGACTTCTTTTACATAGGCTATATCTTTTTTTGCTTTTATGAACTCATAAGTTTTTCCAGCAAGAACAAATATATCACCAGGCAATAATCTTTCTAAAAATCCTTCTTCTATATATCCTATAAATTTTCCTTTTAAACTTCTAACTTTAATTTTTAATTCATCTGGAATTGTTCCAATGTTTAAGGTATAAATTACTCTTGAATACTTTCCTCTTCTTCCAAATTCCATTGTATTTTCATCAAACCAAATTTTTCCATAAACTTTGTAATCTTCCAAGCTATGGTAAAAACCAGCTAAATATTTTAAAATTGATAAAAAAGTTTCAAATTTTAAATTTCTATAAGGATATGCTTTTTTAATTAATTCATAAGCTTCATAAACATTCCATTTTCTTTCATTTGCTAAACCAAGCAAATGCTGAGCTAAAACATCTAAGCAATTTTCTGGCATATGAAATTTATCTAAAAAGTATTCATAAGCTTTTTTTGTCATAACAGAACATTCAACCAAATCATCTCTATCTAAAACAATTATTCTTCCTTTTGAGATTTCATGTAACTTATGACCAGCCCTTCCAATTCTTTGCATTAACCTAGAAACTGATTTTGGAGATCCTATTTGAATTACTAAATCGATATAACCAATATCAATTCCTAGTTCTAAAGAAGTTGAACTAATTACAACTTTAAGCTTTCCATTTTTTAATTTGTTTTCAACATCTAATCTTATATCTCTTGAAATGCTTGAGTGATGTACTCCAGTTAATTCATCCAAATATTTACTTGGAAATAATTGCTTTAAATGGAAGTGAACTCTTTCAGCTCCACTTCTTGTGTTTGTAAAAACTAATGTTGTTCTATGTTTAGAAATTAGGTTGTCAATTAATTCATACATTTTTTTGTTAATTGTTTCTGCATCAGTATAGATCAAATCTTTTATTGGCAAAATTACTTTTAAATCAATTGGCTTAACAAATCTTGCATCAATTATATAACAATTTCTTGATTTTCCATTTTCCAAACCAACTAAAAATTTTGCAGCTTCTTCCAAAGGCTCTAAAGTTGCTCCAGCTCCAATTCTTACAATTCTCTTTCCTACAAAATTTTCCAATCTTTCTAAACTTAAACTTAAATGTACTCCTCTCTTAGAATTTGCTAATTCATGAATTTCATCTACTATAACCCATTTAACATCTTTAATTTTTTCTTTAAACTTTTTAGTCCCCAAAATTATTGCTAAGCTTTCTGGAGTTGTTATTAAAATATGAGGAGGATTTTTTAATTGTTTTTGCTTTTCATAAGAGCTAGTATCTCCAGTTCTTACACCAACTCTAATCTCTTGCAATTTTATTTTAAACTTTTTTTCAGCAATTTCTTTAACTTCTTTCAAAGGAATTAACAAATTCTTGTAGATATCATTGTTTAAAGCTCTTAATGGAGAAACATAAATTGCATAAACTTTATCTTCAAGCAAATTTTTTTCAGCTAGTTTAAAAAGTTCGTTTAAAATTGAAGTAAAACAAGCTAATGTTTTACCAGAGCCAGTTGGAGCAGTAATTAAAACATTTTTTCCTTTTTGAATTAGAGGAATTGAAAATTTTTGTGGCAATGTTAGCTTTCCAAATTTTTTCTTAAACCAAAAAGCCAAATAAGGTCTAAGCAACTTCAAAATTTTTTCATCTTTAACCTTTCTAAGTTTAACTTTTTTGATAGGCATAGCTATATTATTTGTATTTTTGAGAAGATAAAATTTTAGGTTCAAATAATAATATTATGAGAATTGAAAAAATTGAAAAAATTATTGATAGATCTAAAGAGGTTTTTAAAAGAGTTTCATTAGAGAATGGTGCAATAGTTGCAGCAGATTCCTCTTCTCCAATATATCCTAAAGGTTCTCCTAATTATTTTTATGTATGGCCAGCAGATGCTGCTCATATATGTATAGCTTCAGATATTTTGGGATTGCATGACATTCCAGAAAAATTTTTTAATTGGCTATTAACAAGAGCAGAAAAAATAGAAGATGGATGGGTCTTTCAAAGATATGATCCTAATGGAATGGCAAATGGATTTCTTATTTTTGAGATTTACTCAGAAGAGGGTCTTAAAACTATTAGCAAATATCAACATGAAGTAACGATGTGGGGAAGAGGAGGGAAAAGAGGAGGATTTAGGGTTCAAATTCAAATTGATAATTATGGGTACATTGTTTGGGCATTTTATAAACATAAAAAGTTTTGTAAAACTAAGGAATGTAGAACAACAACCAAAAAAGTTATTAATTCGATTTTGGATAGATTAGCTAAGTTGTGGGGAGCAGACAGTTTTAAAATTCTTTATCATGATAGATGGGAAGAAAAAATTGGATATCCAGGAGTTAATATTACTCATTCTCTTTTACTTTCTTATCTTGGATTTAAGTTAGGAATGGAAATGGTCGGAGAAAAAAATAAGTGGAAAAAGACATTTTTATCGATAAAAGATACTTTAAAAAAGGCATACGTAGAAAGTGAAAATAAATGGAAGGCTGTATTCGGAAATAGATATGAAAAGAAAAATTACTTAAGTCTTTATACCGAATTGATGAGAGGAGATAGTTTTGATCCAGAAATAGATTCATTATTGTTTTCTCTGGTATATCCTGTAGATTTTGTAAAGAAAGATGAAAGAATAGAAAAGTTTATAGATTGGTTAGTTGAAAAAATTAAGATACATAAAAATCATTTGGGTTTAGGGAGATATCCTGGAGATACATATAATGGAATATTTATAGATGGTAGTTCTAGATATCCCGGATCCAAAGGAAATGCCTGGCCAATAGTAAACTTTTGGGCTTCAATTGTGTATTCAAGGTTAGAAAATTATCAAAAAGCAGAGAAATATTTCGATTGGGTAATTTCTAAAGTGAAAGAATATATTCCAGAGCAAATTACATTAGATGGAAAATTTAGAGGTCCTATTCCTTTAGCTTGGTCTCATGCAATGTTTATAATCGCGGCAAAAGAGTTAGGTTATATTTAATTTGAAATTAAGAAAATTTTTATTATGAAAGAAATTTTTGTTGGTTGCTGCGGATTTTGTGAATCTCAAAAAAATTACTTTAAAGATTTTAAAACAATTGAAATTCAAAAAACTTTCTATCAATTAATAGATGAAAAGCTTGCTAAAAAATGGAAAGAAAAAGCAAGCAAAGAATTTATTTTTAATTTGAAAGTTTTTCAGGGAATTAGCCATCCCGCAGAAATGCCAACTTGGAGAAGGAGCAATTTAGATTTTGAAAAATTAAAAGGGAAAGTAGGGTTTTTAAAGCCAACAAAAGAAGTTTTTGAATTTTGGAAGAAAATGATTAAAGTTGCAAAAATTTTGGAAGCAAAGGTTTTAGTAATTCAAATGCCAAAAAAGTTTGAAAATAATCAAGAGAATTGGGAAAACGCTGAGAAATTTTTTGAGAAAATTGAAAGAAGGGATTTTTTAATTGGAATTGAGTTAAGAGGTTGGAATGATAAAGAAAGGAAAAAGTTTTGTAAAAAATTTGAATTGATAGATATAGTTGATCCTTTTGCAAATAGAGCTCAACATTTAACAAAGAAAAAAGTTTTTTACTTTAGATTGCATGGTTCTCCACCAGGCAAAAAAATGTATTCTTACAAATATACAAAAAAAGATTTTGAGTTTTTAATCAAGGAAATTAAAAGTTTGAAATTTAAAGAAGGATTTGTAATGTTCAACAACATTTTTATGAAGGATGATGCAAAGGAATTTTTAAAATTTAGCAAGAAAAATCTTTAACTTCAAACATTTCAATTAAAATTTTTGGATTAATTTTAAGTAAAGAATAATGAGATCCACCACCACAATAAACATCTTCTTTAATATTTTCCAAACTTTTGTCAACTATTGTTTTAATTTTTTGTTTATGTGCAAATGGAGGCAAAGCTCCAATATCATATCCGGTAATTTCTTTAACTTCTTTTGCTTTAGCCAGTCTAACTTCCTTAACCTCAAATAATTTCTTAATTTTTTCAAAATCGATTTTTCTATTTCCTGGTAAAATACAAACTATTGGAAATTTTTCTGTAATTATTAAAATTGATTTTACAACTTTAACATTTCCAAGTAATTTTAAAACATCTTTGCTAGTAATTACTGGCTTTTCAAATTCGATTATTTCTGCTTGAATAGAGTTTTCCTCTAAAAAATTTTTCAAATCTTCAATTCCAAGCATACAAAAAATTTATCTTCAAAGTTTTTAAACACAAATCATAGTAGAAGTTACTTTGACTCCATTTTGTTTTCTTAGAACATTCATAACAAATTCATTTAATTTCTTCATATCTTCAAATTCAACTTTTGCTATTAAATCATATTCTCCATAAAGCAAATGAGTTTCTTTAACTTCTTTTATTTTAGAAAGTTTATCTATTATTTTCTTTTCCTTTCCTGGTTGAATTTGCATTAAAATATATGCTAAAACCATAAGTAATGATTATACTAACATTTATTAAAAATTTACGAAAAATTAAAATTATGGATATTAAAATTCATCAAAAAATTAAGAGTTTAATTTTTAGAAAAAAAGCTCCCTCTAAAATTCTAGTTAGAGAAGTAATGTCGAAAAGAGTTTTGAAAATAGATAGAGATTGGGATTTATGGAAAGTTTATTTGTTTTTTAAAAGAAATAGGATATCTGGTGCTCCAGTATTTTTTGGAAAAAAGTTAGTTGGAGAAATAAGTAGAAGTGATTTGTTGGAAGTAGCTGAAAAAGAATTTTTTGAGGAATTGGAAGAAGCAAAGGATATACTTAAAAGAAAAAAAGTTTTCGAAGTTATGAAAAAACCTATAGTGATAAAAGAAAATAAAAGTTTAGAAGAAGCAAGAATTTTGATGAAAAGAAGGAATATTAGTAGATTACTTGTTGTTGATAAAAATGGAGAATTAGTCGGAATTTTAACCAAAACTGATTTAGCTGTAGTAATGGGAAAAGAAAGAATATTAGAAGAAACAAACAAAAAGATAAATGAATTTTTGAAGTTAGTTGAGAAAGAAGGAGAAGTTTGGAGTGATGAAGTTAAAAAAAGAATTGGTATATCTAGAGAGATTATTGAAGAATGGGCAAAAAAATTTGAAGAGGTTGGATTAATAGAGCTTGAATATACAAAAACTGGAAAGGTTTTGATTAGAAAGCTTGTTGAAAAAATTTAATCCAAATGAACTTCAACAATATCTTTATCTTTAAGTTCATAGTCTAAACCAACTTTTCTTCCGCTAAATTTTGAATTATCAAAAATTCTTGCAAATTTAAAATTTTTTATAAAAGTATATCCAAGCTTTTCAACAAAATCTTTTACTTTTGAACCTTTTGGTAAAGTAATTGGAGTTTTTTCTGGTTTTTTGTTTATTGGTTTTGGATATACTCTTATTAAATTCAAAGAATTCCAAATTTTTTCTTTCAATTTTTCTAAACTTTCTTTTCTTTTTATTGAAATTCCTCGAAATTTGTTTGAATCATCTTTTGAAATTACAAAAATAGTTTTTTTAAGCAAATTTCTTTTTGAAAGCATTTCTTCAAAAAATTTCTTTTGTTCATTTATATCTGAAGTTGAATCTAGTAAACAAACAATTAAATCACAGTTGTTTAAAATTCCAAAAGTATATGGTTCAAAAGTAGAAGGAATTTCGACCAACTGAATTTTAACATTTTCATAATCAAGCATAGCAACTTCTGGCTTTTTTGTTGTATAAGGAATTTCACTTATTTCAATCTCTTTGTTTGTTAAAGATTTAAGCAAGGAACTTTTTCCAGAATTAGGATATCCTATTATGCAAACTTGAGCACTTCCTTCCTTTTCAACTGTTAATTCTTTTGCCTTAGAACTTTTTCCAACTTTTTTCTTTTGCTCTTTTTGTTTTTTAAGTTTCGCCAATCTTTTTCTTAATTGTGCTAATAAATTTTCAGTTCCTTTATGTTTTGGCAATAATCTAATCATTTCTTCTAGAGCTGCAATTTTTTCATCTATAGTTTTGGCTTTCAAATATTTTTCTTCAGCTTTATAATATTCGATAGGAGCATTTATTGGCATAATTTAATTTTTAAGAAACAATTTGAAAAAATTAAAGATAAAAGAAGATATCTTGATATTTGAATTTTGGAAGTTTGAATGGAATATAAGAAAGAATAAATATCCTAGCAAAAAGATAATTTTTTGGTTTATGATTGATTTTTTTCGCTTCTTGCAAGAAAGATTTAACTTCGTCATGACTCTTTTCTAAAGGATAGGAAATTCCTTTTTCAATTTCTTCTATTAACAAATTATTTTTGTTGAAAAATTGTTGCAAGAAAATTCTTCTATTTTTAATAGCTTCATCTCCAAGAACCAAAAATGAATAACCTCCAAGATTGGAAAAACCAGATAAACCGAAATTTAAAAATTTAATTGCTCCAGGCAAAGTATAAGGAGGATTTGTATAAAATCCAAAAATTTTTCGATTTAATTTTGATTTTGTAAAATCTTTTTGAATTGTTTTTATTTCTAGATCTAATTTAGAGGAAATTTCTTCTGTTATCGAAAGTAAATCTGAATCTAGATCAGCTGTAATAATTGATATTTCGGGATAAACTATAGAAAGATATACTTGAAGAAAATCATCAGCTCCGGCAACCAAAAATTTTTCTTTAAATGGAAAATAAAAAGAAATTTTGGAGAGCAAAGTTAGCATAGAGGAAAAAGAAATTTGCATTTGATCGAATTCTTCCTTAACTGTTAATTTATTTTCAAGCCAAGGAAATTTTTTGAAAAGTGGAAAAAGACAATTTTTTAAGTAAAATTTTTTCAAGCTAATCTTAAGTCTTTTTGAAAGAATTTTTTCAATTTGAGTTTTAGTTAAGGGAATTGTTAAGCTTTGTTTTATTATTGAGCTAATTTTTTTAACTCTATTTTTTTCAAATTTTACTAGATTTTGATTTTCTAAAAATTTTTTATAGCTAAGGATATCCCATTGATCATTTGAAATTAATTTAAGAAAAGAATCTTGACCAAAGTAAATTAAAATTCTAACATAGCCCCAAAATTCTATGAAAGTTGGTTGGTTATGAATGAATATTGATTTGAGATATTCTTTTTTTGAAATATTTGGAGCTCCTATCCATTTTCTTGAATTTTCCCATAAATCTTCTTTATAAAATTGAATGAAATCTTTGTAAATCTTTATTAATTGTTTTTCCATAGGTTTAATTTTGAAAGAATTTATTTAAATCTTTATTTTTGAAAAGAGTTTTTTATAATAACCTTTAACATCAACTTTCATTTTTCCTTCATGAATTTCTTTTCTCCAAGCTTCTAAAAAGAAATTTTCTAAGCCGTAATATTCTGCAGCAGTTAAAATTTTTTT
Source organism: Candidatus Aenigmarchaeota archaeon ex4484_224 (assembly GCA_002254545.1). Classification (GTDB taxonomy): domain Archaea; phylum Aenigmatarchaeota; class Aenigmatarchaeia; order CG10238-14; family EX4484-224; genus EX4484-224. The sequence goes on along the minus strand of NJEA01000001.1, from coordinate 1,535 downwards.
GCCAACATTTTCAGCATCTTCAAAAATATCTTTCATTTTTTCTTTGTAATGGATATCTCTAAGAATATGATGATCTAAAATGATTGTTTTTGCTTGAGTTTCTAAAATTGCTTTTCTCAAATTTTCTTTACTTTTTTCAAAAGATTTCTTCGATTTTTTCCATCCAATGAAAATTGTTGGATATCCATCTAAAATCATAAATTTTGGATTTTTTTCTAAAACCCATTTTAAAGCTTGAGGATCAGCCAAGTTTTGAGCATCTGAGCCAAACAAAAATGAATCTTTACCTTTTTCAATATAAACCATAATAACTGTACCAACTTGACTTTTAACTTCTCCATGCCAAACTGCTGGTGAAAATTCTATATGAACATTTCCAAAATCAAAACTTTTTCCATCAACATATTCTAAACTTTTTGCAATTGGTTTAACTTTTTCTTCAAAATATTTTCCTCTTTTTTTACCAGAAAAATTGATATTTTTTGAAATATCTTTAGCAAAAACAATTTTGTTTGAAAAACATGCTTTATACATTTCATCATCATCTGGATGTGGATGATGATCGTAATGATAATGAGTAACTATAGAAATTTTTGCTTTTTTAGAAACTTGCATTATTTTTTTTCTTGAAAGTTCTAATGCTAAATATTCTTCTTGAGTTGGAGGTAAGCCATATCTAGTTGGTCCTAAAGCTACTCCAGGATCCAAATGAATTCCAAGATTTCCAACTTTTACAAAAGTACTTTGGCTTCTTACCCCAAAGGAATCAAATGCTAAAGGAAAAATTTTCATAAATTAAAGTAAAATTTCCTTTTTTAAAATTTTGATCATTATCTTTCTTAAAAATAAAAAGTAATTTTTAAAGTAATTTAACAATAAATTATGAAATTTAAACTTTTACCAAAAAAATTTTATAACAGAGATCCTGCTTTAGTTGCGGTTCAGTTGCTTGGAAAATTGTTAATAAGAAGAATTGATAAAAAAATTCTTGCAGGAATGATTGTTGAAACTGAAGCTTATTATGGAAAGGAAGATCCAGCTTCTAGAGCTTATAAAGGAAAAAATAAAATTTCTGAGTTAATGTTCGATGAACCAGGAAGAGCTTTAATTTATATGGTTCATGCAAATTGGCTTTTAAATGCAACTTGTTTACCAAAAGGTCAACCAGGAGCTGTACTAATAAGGGCTTTAGAACCAATTTATGGGATTAAAGAAATGATGAAAAACAGAAATACAAATAGTTTGTTAAATTTAACAAATGGTCCTGGCAAACTTACAAAAGCTTTATCAATAGATAAATCTTTGCATGGTTCTTACTTTTACAAAAAATCTTCTTTTCTTCAAATTGCTTATTTCAGAGATATAGAAAAAGAAGAAATTGGTTTTAGCAAAAGAATTGGTGTTTCAAAAGACTTAGAAATTCCCTTAAGATTCTTTATCAAACAAAACAAATTTGTTTCAAAATAAATTAAAAGGAAAAAAGTTAAACCTAAGCATTTTCCTTTAAGAATATTTTAAACCTTTTCTCCTATAGC
>NJEA01000021.1 GCA_002254545.1 Candidatus Aenigmarchaeota archaeon ex4484_224 | reverse complement strand
AAGGTGTAACAATGCATCCAATAGTTAAAATCATAATAGGACTAATATTAATGGCAGCAGCAGTCTATTGGGTATGGAAAACACCAATATATCCAGAAACTTATCTAGGAATTCAACAAAACACAAACTTATACGATTTTATTATAGTATTAAATGGAGCAATTCCACCAATGGTTTTCTTACTAGGATTATTCATAGTATGGCTAGAATATGATGAATGGAAAATAGAAAAAGAACTAAAAGCTGAAGAAGAAAAAATGAAAAGAAAAGCTAGAAAAAGGAAAAAGAAAAAATAAATTCTTTTTCATTTTTTTATTTTTAGTAAATTAATTTACGATTATGGGAATAAATCTTGGAGAAATAATTCCGAGAAAAGAAGTTGAATTAGAACATTTAGCGGGTAAAAAAATAGCTATAGATGCTTATAATCAAATTTATCAATTCCTTTCAACCATAAGGGATAGAATGACTGGAGAAACTTTAAGGGATAGTAAAGGAAGGATTACTTCTCATTTGTCTGGTTTATTTTATAGAACTGCAAAACTTATAGAAGTTGGAATTAAGCCAGTTTTTGTTTTTGATGGAGAACCTCCAGAGTTTAAAAAGAAAACATTAGAAGAAAGAGAAAAAATGAAAGAAGAAGCAGAAAAAAAGTGGAAAGAGGCTTTAGAAGCTGGAGAAGAAGCAAAGATTTACGCTCAAGCAACTGCAAAACTTACAGATGAAATGGTCGAAGAATCAAAGAAATTATTAAAATTAATGGGAATCCCAGTTGTTCAAGCTCCTAGCGAAGGTGAAGCTCAAGCAGCTTATATGGCTTTAAAAAAGGATGTTTATGCTAGTGCATCTCAAGATTACGATTCTTTACTTTTTGGTTCACCAATTTTAATTAGAAATTTGTCAATAGTTGGAAAAAGAAAATTGCCAAGAAAAGAAGTTTATGTTGAAATAAAACCAGAAGTGATCGAACTTGAAAATGTTTTGAAAAACTTGGGAATTACAAGAGAGCAATTAATTATAATGGGAATTTTAATTGGAACTGATTACAACCCTGGAGGAATTAAAGGTTATGGGCCAAAAAAAGCTTTAGAGTTAGTTAAAAAAGCAAAAAGTTTAGAAAATGTTTTAAAAGTTGTTAAATGGGAGTTTGATATTGATCCAAAAGAAATTTTAGAATTCTTCTTAAATCCTCCAGTTAGTGATAATTATAAGCTTGAATGGAAGCCAGTTAAAAAAGAAGAATTAATTAAATTTATGGTTGATGAGCATGATTTTTCTTTAGAAAGAGTTACAAAAGTAATTAATAATTTAGAAAAAAGTTTTAGAAGTGGAACTCAATCAAGCTTGGCAGGATGGTTCAAAAAATGAATATAGAAAAAGTAATTGCACTAGCAAAAAGAACTGGAATAATTTTTCCTAGTTTTGAAATTTATGGAGGAGTTTCAGGATTTTATGATTATGGGCCAATAGGTAAAAAAATTAAGGAGAAAATTATTCAATCTTGGAAAAAATTTTTCTTAGACGAAAATATTTTTGAAATAGAAACATCTTTGATAATGCCACAAATTGTTCTAAAAGCTTCTGGTCATGTTGATAGTTTTGTTGATCCTTTAACTCAATGTAAAAAATGTAAGAAATTTTTTAGGGCAGATCAATTAATAGAAGAAAAGCTTGGAGTTTTTGTTGAAGGGTTAAGCATAGAGGATTTATCAAAAATAATAAAAGAAAATAATTTGAGATGTCCTGAATGTAATGGAGAGTTAAGTGAAGTAAGACTTTTTAATTTAATGTTTAAAACTCAAATTGGGCCTTTGGAAAAAGATGTAGGATATCTAAGACCAGAAACTGCTCAAGGAATTTTTTTGAATTTTAAAAATGTTTATAGAGCAATGAGAGCAAAATTACCTTTTGGTGTTGCTCAAATAGGAAAGTCTTTTAGAAATGAAATTTCTCCAAGAAAATGGTTAATTAGATTAAGAGAGTTTAGCCAAATGGAAATTGAATTTTTCTTTAATCCAAAGGAAAAGAAATTTGAAAAATTTGAAGAAGTTAAAGATATCGAAATTCCAATTTATTTAGCAAAAGAACAAGAAAAAAAATCTGAAAAAATTGTTAAAATTAAAGCAAGCGAAGCAGTTAAGAAAGGAATAATTTTGAATGAATATTTGGCATATTTTTTAGCAAAAGAATTTGTTTGGATTAAAAGTTTAGGGATTCCTGAAGAAGCAATAAGATTTAGAGAAATAAGGAAAGAAGAATTACCTCATTATTCAAAACAAAATTTTGATTTGGAAATTAAATTTGATTTTGGATGGAAAGAAGTTGTTGGAAATGCTTATAGAGGAGATCATGATTTAAAAGCTCATTCAAAATTTTCTAAAAAAGATTTAACAATTTTTGAAAATGAAAAAATTTTGCCACATGTAGTTGAGCCATCCTTTGGAATCGAAAGGCTATTTTATGCAATTTTACTTTATTCTTATAGAGAAGGAAAAGATAGAGGATGGGAATGGCTAGACTTACCAGAACAACTTTCTCCCTATGATTTTGCTGTTTTTCCATTAATGAAAAAAGATGGTTTAAGAGAAAAAGCTTTAGAAATCTTTAACTTCTTAAAACAAAAAGGATTTTCTGTATATTTTGATGATTCAGGAAGTATAGGAAAAAGATATGCTAGAATGGATGAAATTGGAGTAAAATATTGCATAACAATCGATTATCAAACATTAGAAGATAATACTGTAACTATAAGAGATAGAAACACAAGAGAACAAAAAAGAATAAAAATTGAAGATATAGAAAAGATTTAGTTATTTTCCTCTGTATATTCTTGCAAAACCTGGAGTTAAAACTATAAAGTCTTCATCCACTCCTATTATATCTCCATTTATTGCCATTGTAGTTTTCTTAAGTTTTTCAACTGCTTTCTTAAGCTCTGTTATATCTTTCAGCCTTAATTCTCTTATTCTTAGAAATATGACTTGACCATCCCTCAAATAATTTTGTATTCTATCAGCATCTGCATAATCCTTTAGCTCTTCTATTCTCACTTTTACCTTATGTTCTCCTCCAAACATTTCTTCTCCAATTTCTATGAATTCTTCTTTCTTTTCAACTTCTACTTCTCTTTTTCTTTTGCCGATTTTTTCTTTTAGTTTTTTTATGACCATTCAATCACTAAATAATAATTTTTCTTTCAATATCTTAAATCTTTATTTTTCTAGCTTTGTTCTTATTTCTTCCAATCTCGAAACAATATTCCAAATTCTTGTTCTTGCATACAATGGCATGTTTGGATCATTTGTAATTTCATCTAGTATATTAATTGCTGAACTTATTTTGACAACTTCTTCATCCTTACTATTTATTAAAACATTTTTAGCTTCGTCTATAGCTCCTCTTATATTTCTTGGTATTGTTCTATCGTTTATCAAAGCATCCATCATTTTTATTATTTCTTCATATTTTTCCATTTTTAACCACCTTTGATTTGTTTACTAATTTCATTCAATCTATTTACAATTTTTTTCTCTAAACTTTCTAAGCCTTTAATTTTAATTTCTAAATCTTCCTTTCTTTTCTTCAATTCCCGGTTAATTTCTTCCAAATCTTTTTTAATCATTACATTTCCAACAATTTTATATCCAAACTTTTCTTTTGATTTTGAAATTTCTTCCAAAGTTAGATCAATTTCATTTTTTTGCAGTTTTAAAGTTTCTTTTTGAATTAAAATATTTTGATATTGATCTTGCAATTTCTTTGCTTCTTCCAAAATTTTTTTATCAATCATTTTTCTCAACTTCTTCAATCATTTTAATCAAACTTATAATGCTATTAATTTTTCCCTTTAAATGTGTTAATTTTTTTGCTTTAATCTTAATTTCAACTTTTTTCTTTTTTATTTTTACATTTTCTCCTTTGTCAAGTTCAGGTTTTAAGCTTTTTGAAACTTCCTTAGGATTTTTAACTTCTATTTTTAAAATTGCCTCGAACATAATTGTTAAAATTATTTTTCAAATAATTAAGCTTCTTCCCAAATTGTCATTTTACACTTTCCACAAAAATACCTAATTTTTCCATCTTTCTCTTTATGACTAGCCATAAAAACTCCATCCCCACATCTAGGGCAAGTTCTTTTTAACCTTATAACTTTACCATTTTCAATTTTGTAATATTTACTTACTCTCACTTTTTGGTGCTTCATTTTTCTCAACCTTTTTTATAGGCTCTTTCAAAATTTTTGCTTTAACAAAAGATTCTGCCAAACCTTTTTTACTCATTATGTAGTTAATTAAAATTCTATCTTTTTCAACATTATATTTTTTTGCAATTTCTTCAATTACCATTTGCTTAGAAGGAGTAGCTTGATTCGGATGTTTAATTAAAATTTCTAATTCTTTTCTTTCAAGCAATGGGTTATTCCATTCTTTTAAAATTTCTATTTCCATAATTCTCTTAAAATTTTGATTTTGTTTAATTTTTATTAAAATTTCGGTTTTAAAAACCTTCCAAAAACTCTATACCAAAAACTAATTTTTGGCATTTCGATTCCAGAAATTTTGGAAGCAATTTCTAGAAAAGATAAAGAAGTTTTTGAATATGGATCGATTTCTATAATGCTTTTTCCAATTTGGTTTGCTCTTTCTATTAAATCATCAAAGGGGATTTCTTGAATTACCCTTAAACCAGTTAAACTTTCAATTTCATCGTTTCCAAGTTCATGTTTACTTTTTCCTCTCATATTTACAATTATCCCTAAACTTTCCTTTTCAAGTTCATCTGCAATTTTTTTAACTCTTACAATGTCTAATAAAGAAACTATATTTGGCATAGCAACATAAAGTAAATAATTTGAATTCCTTATTGTTAGCAAGGATTCTTTTCCTAAACTAGGAGCAGAATCTAAGAGAATAATTTCTGAATCAATTTTTTCAATTATTTCAGAAATTTTTTCTTGGTTAATTCCAACTAAATCTTCCAAAGAATAAGAAGCAGGAATTATATTTAATCCAATTGGTAATTTATAAGTAGCTTCTAACACTGGAATATCTTCTCTCATTAGATCATTTAAAGTTAAACTCAAATGACTTAAACCGGCATATAAGCCTAAATGAGAAGTCGTTAAATTTAAGTCTAAAATAGTAGTTTTAATTCCTAGCTTAGAAAATGCATATCCAAGGTTAAAAGCGATAGTTGTTTTTCCAACCCCTCCTTTCCCAGAAACAATTCCAATAACTCTCTTCATAATATTAAATTATTTTGGAAAATAAAAATATCTTGAAATTCTTTCAAAAATTTTTTCTATAAAACTTTTTTTCCATTTCTCAACTTCAAAATTTTTATTCAAAATAAAGCTTGCAATTTCTCCAAAGGTTAAACTTATGTTATTGTAGGGATCTAAATTAACTAGTGGATTTCTTAAATGTACACTTTTTTTAATTATATCGCTTTCGGGAATTTCTCCAATTACTTTAGCTTTAACTTCTTTTTCAAATTCCTCTTTACTTACTTCAAAACTCTTATTTGAAACTCTATTTAGAACAATTCCAACAATTTTCTTTTTTCGATTTCTTAAAATTTCAGCAATTTTTTTAGCATCATTCAAGGATATCCAATCAGGATTTGAGACTATCAAAAAATTTTTGAATGGTTTAAGAATTTGAAAAATTTCTCTACTAAATCCGGGAGGAGAATCGATAATTACGATTTTTTCTTTTTTTAGGATATTAGAAAAAATTCTTTCAAGCTTTGAAAAATTAATGCTTTTTCTAACTTCTATTCCATTTGGAATTATTCTTAGGCCAGTGGGATGCTTATAAATTATATCATTTATATTCAAGTTTTGTCTAAGTAAAGAAGCTAAAGTATAAGGGAAATAGTACATTCCAAGATAAAGTGCTAGATGAGAATTGAATAAATTTGCATCTATCAACAAAGGATTTTCTTTAAAATATGTTGAGATTGCAGAAGCGAGATTTATCGCTACAGTTGTTTTTCCAACCCCTCCTTTCCCAGAAACAATACATACATGAATGGATTTCATCCTATTTATATTAAGCTCTCATAGATAGATAAAGTTTTATCTACAGTTTTTTCAATTTCAAAATTTTCTATTACTCTTTTTCTTCCGTTCTTTCCCCATTTCCTAGCTTCTTTTTCATTTTCCAAGACCACTTTAATCCCCCAAGCTATATCTTCATATCTATTTCCATCAACATGAACTCCAGTTCTTTCCTTCCCATTTGGAATAACTTGTTCTCTAAATCCATTTACTTCTCCACTAGCTCCAACAACTACAGGCTTTTCCATAGCCATAGCTTCACTAGCAACAATTCCAAATGGCTCAGTAATAGAAGGAAATACACAAACATCAGCTAATTTATAGTGAACCATTTTTTCTTTTTCGCTTATCCATTCATTTCTCATTATTACATCTTTTTCTAAATTAAATTGTTTAATTAAATTTTCAATTCTTCCTTTTTCTTCTCCAACTCCAACTATAATAAGCTTTGATTTTGGAAATTCTTTTTTGATTAGCCAAAAAGCTTTAACTAAATTATGAACACCCTTTACCCAAGTTAATCTTCCAATGAAAAAAATAATTTTTTCATTTTCTATTCCATATTTTTTCTTTAATTCTTCAACTTCTTTCTTTTTTACTTTTTTGGGATCAAATTTCTTTGTATCAACTCCATCATAAACAACATTTATTTTTGCTTGAAAATTTCTTTTTTCCATAAAATCTTTCATAGAATATGAAACTGTTATTACATTGCCGATTCTTCTAGCAATTTCTTTCTCAGCATTTTTAATTGTAGAAGAAGCAAAACCTAAGCTTCTTTGTTCTTCGGTTGAATGAAAATGGAAAATAGAAGGAATTTTAATGTTTTCAGAAATTGGAAAGTAAGATAAACCAGATATCCAATCATGAAATGCGATTAAATCAAATTTTTCTTTTTTAGCAAATTTTAGAAATTCATAAGCTGAAAGAAAATTATATGAAAAAACATCTCCAAACAGTTTAATTCCTTCACCCCATCTTAACAATTCTTGATTTGAAATTATTTTTATCAAATCATCAGAATGAAAAATTAATGGCCTTATAATTTTAATTTTACCTCTATCTTCAAATTCTTTGAAAGAATTTCTGTAATTAAAAGAAAATATCCAAACTTCATTTCCTCTTTCAACAAACTTTCTAACCATTTCAGTAGCATAAACTCCTAAGCCACCAACAAGAAAAGGTTCAAATTCCCAAACAAAGCATGCAATTTTCATAAACTAATTTTATAATTTCCTTTAATTAAAGGAATATACACTTTTTTTACATAAATCTTAGCAATTTCATTTATATCAACATTTGTTTTAAATGCATTCCAAACTAACTCTTTCCAAATTTCTTTATATTCATAGTATAGCTTTGAAGCAATTCTTATCTTTCTCATAAAAGCTTCACTTCCATACTCTTCTTTCCAAATCAAAATTCCATTCCCTTCTTTACTAACCCAGTCAAAATTTTCAATAACTTCTATTAAGCCACCAGTAGCAGTTCCGATACAAGGAGTTCCATTTACCATTGCCATCATATATCCAGTTCCACAAGGCTCTTTGTTTGGTAAAGAAGGATATAAAATTGCATCCCCCCCAGCATACATTTTCTTAGCTAATTCTTCATCAAAATCATAAATAAAAGCCATTTCTTTATACTTATTATGCAAATCTTTGAACTGATTTGCTATTTGATGACCTAATTGATCATTTGGATGAGAAATTCCTAAAGCAATAAATTGGATTTTACATTCTTTCATACATTTTGGCATTATTGGAATTACTCTATCAAATCCTTTTTGATCAGCTATTCTTCTTGGCATTATAATAATCATTTTATTAATATCTAACTTCTTTCCGACTCTTTTTCTAATTTCTTCAATCAATTCT
>NJEA01000007.1 GCA_002254545.1 Candidatus Aenigmarchaeota archaeon ex4484_224 | reverse complement strand
TTGTTTTAAGAGATTCAATAAATGTTGAGGGAAAGAAAGTAAGATGGTTCCATGTTGTTCATCAAGAAGCTGATGTAATTCCAGAAAATATAGATGCAATAAGAGCAATGACAGAAATAGAAAAAGATAAATGGAAATCGATTGAAAAAACAAATAAAACACTTGGAATTCTTAAATAATTTTTTTGCTTTTTTCTAAATTCCTAAAACTTCTCTTATTTCTTTTTTTAACAAAATTTTATTTGTCTTTCCATACTTAACTTTCTCAATCATTCCTTTTTTTCTCAACTTTTCAATTGCTCTAAATGTTTTTACTTTCCCAATTTTTCTTGAAATTTTTGCTTGAGAAATTTCTCCTCTATTTTCTATTATCATTTTAACAATTTCTCTTTCTTCATTTTCTAAAAAGTTCAAGAAAAAATTAAAAAGTTTTTCACATTTTTCTTTGGGAGAAGGAATGAAATAATATACCGTTAAACCAATAAACAAACCTAAAGAGGAAAGAGTTGGAATTAAAAGAGTTACTGGAAATGTACAGGTTAAAGGATTTCCCTTTAAAATTTCTATTTGAACATATAAAGTTGAAATTGATACTATAAAAACAAAAGCTGAAATTAGTGCAAACAAACCAATAATTTTTTTCTTCATAATTAATTTTCTAAAAAAGAAAAATTTAAAGAGAACAAAATGCTTGGCAAGAATTCTTTTTGCAAAGATCTATCAAATATTCAATTGCATACTTATTTCCTAAAATTGTCCCATCTGGCAGTTTGCAGAATAAATAATTTCCAGAATTATCATAGATTGGATTTCCATTCATACTTTTACAAAAACTTTCTTCCTTTTCTTTTCCTAGAAAATAGCCATTAACATCTTGAGAAGAAGATGGATATCCTTCAATTACTATTAGCTTATCATTTACTAAAGCAAAAACTATTGGAACACCAAAGTTCCAAGTGAAATTTCTTTGATTTAAACAATAAAATGCTTCTTTACCATTCATAGATTGAATTATTGAAACTCCTTTCAAATCTAAAGATTGTAAAGTTTCAATTAAATGATGACAATGAGGGCATGATGAAGAATAAATTAGGTAAATTGTTGAACTACCTGATAAATTTTGAAAATTACTAGATTGAGAAGTTTGAGAAGAGAAAACAGAATAAATTAAGGAAACTGAAAGAATGATTACTAAAAAGAAAATTAAAATTGCTAAATGGATAGTTTTAATTTTCATAATTTAAACTAAGAAAAATACTAATAATAAAAGTATTCCTGAAATTAAATGAATTTCTTTTATATGCTTATTTCTCCATTCCATAACTTTTTTTGGCTTAGTTCCAAAATAAATTAAGAATGTAATTAAAAGCATTGGAATTATGAAAAGAAAATTGTAGTAAATCATTGCAACTGTTTGTAAGAAAAAATTATTTAAAGTTTTTATCATCATTAGCATTACAGCATAAGGTCCTGAAGAACATGGCAATAATAAAACTGAACATAAAATTGCAGCTGGAATTGCTATTAATGGATTTTCCACAGAAGATAAAATCTTTTTTGCTATAGGTCTAAGCTTAAGAGGCATCTCCATAGAAACCATCCCAGGTTTATATCTAACATATGCAAGAATTTCGAAAAAAGCAAGAACTATTAAAAGAATTTTTAGGATATATCTAATTATCCAATCTATTCCTAAAACATAAAGAAAAGTTAAAATTCCAACTCCATAAAGAAAGTACATTGCATAAATTGATAATGAAAATAAAATTCCTCCTATAAGTACACTTTTTCTTCCTTTTGTCGCTAGCAAAGATGAAAGTAAAATTATTTGAATAGCTAAAGTACATGGATTTATAGCATCAACTAAAGCTAAACTTGTAACGCTAATCCAATCCATGATTAGAGATAGAACGAAACCATATATAAAGATTAGTTTCAAAAATTGAAACCTAATATTCTTCCTTTGTTATTTTATCAATTATCCAAGCAATTAGAATTCCTGTTATAAGACCAACTGCTGTTCCACCAATCAAAACTTTCCATTCATAAATTTCTAGAGGAACTGTTTTGAAGTAAATTCCTAGAGGAGAATAAACTAAAAGACCTTGCAAAAAGAGAGAACCAATTAAAGAATAAAGTAAGAATTTATTTGAAAGCCAACCTTTTAGATTAAACATTTTTTCATTAAACCTAATCACTGCAATTCTTACAAATTCATATAAAATAAAAGCTGTAAATAAAGTGGTTCTTGCTTTTTCAATTCCTAATGGCAAAACAAGTAAGAAAGTTCCTAGGATAACTAAGGATTTTTTAATTCCAATAGAACCTATTAACAAAGCTAATTTTTTGTTAATTATTCCTTCTCCTTTCTTTCTTGGTTTTCTTTTCATAACATCTGGTCTAGCTGGATCAACAGATAAAGCTAAAGCTGGTAAACCATCGGTAATTAAATTAATCCAAAGAATTTGAACTGGATATAGAGAAATAAATGGTAAAAATAAAGTTGAAAGCAAAACTACTATAACTTCAGCGACATTGCATGTTAGCAAATAATCAACAAATTTTCTAATGTTATCAAAAATTCTTCTTCCTTCTTTTATAGCATTTCTAATAGTTGCAAAATTATCATCTAACAAAATTACATCACTAGCTTCTTTTGCAACTTCCGTTCCTCTTATTCCCATAGATATGCCGACATCTGCTTTTTTCAAAGCCAAAGAATCATTTACACCATCTCCAGTCATAGCAACTACATGACCTTGCTTTTGAAGAATTTCTAAAATTCTTAATTTATGAAAAGGATTTGTTCTTGCAAAAACATTAATTCCTTTATTTAAAATTTCAGCTAATTGTTCGTCATTCATTTTATCAATTTGTTCTCCTAAAATTGCACCTTCTGTAATTAAGCCAATTTCTTTAGCTATTGCTAAAGCTGTTTTTTCATTATCTCCGGTAATCATTATAACTCTTATGCCAGCTGAATAACATTCATGAATTGCTTCTTTAACTTCAGGCCTAGGAGGATCTGAAAGAATTACTAAACCAATAAAAATTAAATTTTGCTCTATAGGCAAAGAATAAGGTTTATAAGCTAAACCTAAAACTCTATAGCCTTGTGATGCAAATTCGTTATTTTTTTCAAGAATTTTTTTCTTTAAGTTTTCATCCAAATCAATAGCAATTTTTCCTTTTAAAATTTTAGAGGATTTAGAAATAATTACTTCTGGTGCTCCTTTTGAAAAAACAAATTTTCCATCTCTTAATTCATAAACAACAGACATCATTTTTCTTTCTGAACTAAAAGCAATTTGATCAATTCTTTTTCCTTCTTCTTCAATTTTTCCAAAAGAAAATTCTTTCAAAGCTATATCTGTTTCATCTCCCACAAACTTTTCTTTTCCTTCTTCTTTTACTAATTCTGCATCATTGCAATAATAACAAACTTTAATTGCTAAATCATTTGCTAAATCAGATTTTTCAAAAAACCATATATCCCTAACTTTCATTTTTCCTAAGGTTAAAGTTCCGGTTTTGTCTGTACAAATTACATCTACCGAACCAATTGATTCAGTAATTGCTAACCTTCTTACCAAAGCATTTCTTTTTGACATTTCTCTTGCTCCCAAAGAAAGAGAAACTGTTATAACTGCAGGCAAATCTTCTGGAACAGCTGCTACTGCTAAAGAAACAGCAATCAAAAATCCCTCTAACCAACCAAATTTATAAGCAGCTACTGCTAAAGTTACAGCAATTATTAGCAAAGTTAAAATTACAAGCTTTTTTGTAAAAGATTTCATATGTTTTTGAAAGGGTGTTTCTTCTTCCCCAATTTCTTGCATCTTAGCAGCTATTTTACCAATTTCCGTTTTCATTCCTGTTAACAAAACTTTAGCATAAGCTTTTCCTGTGTATACAGAAGTTCCAGAAAAAATTTTTTCTTTAACTTTTTTCTTTACAGCTTTAGATTCTCCAGTTAAAATTGATTCGTCTAATTCAAGCTCACCTTCTAAAATTTCTGCATCTGCAGGAACTATATCTCCAGCTTCTAAAACAAGTATATCTCCAGGAACTATTTCAGTTGAATCAACTTCAACTTTTTTACCATCTCTAATTACTTTTGCTTTAGGAGTTGAAAGTTTTTGTAAAGCTTCGATTGCTCTTTCTGCTTTATAATCTTGAACAAATCCAGCAATAGCAGCTGCAAAAACTATAATCAAAATTAAAATGCTGTCAAAAAAACTTTCTTGAGAATGATAGTTAATAGCTAAGGAAATTATTGCTGCAAAAATTAACAAAAGAATTATTGGAGATTTGAATTGAGAAAGAAAAATTTGAATTGGAGAAACTTTTTTCTTTCTTCTAATTTCATTTTTTCCATAAATTTGCAATCTTTTTTTAGCTTCTTCAGAAGTTAAACCAAGATATTGCATATTATTTTATTAAATTTGCTTTAGAATAAAGTTTATTGAATGTATTTTTTCCATTTATGAAGTAAAAGAGAAAAAACAATCGGAACTAAAACTGTTGAAAGAGCAGATGCTGAAACTAGAGCAGAAAATAAAAATTGATCGATTATTTGTTTTGTGAATAAAAGTTGAGAAATTACCAAACCTGTTGAAAATCTTACAGATAAACCAGTTCCTAAAAGAATAGAATTTCTAATTCCAAAATATTTATAACCGGAAATTATTGAAGCAAATAGTTTTGCAAATATACTTACAAAAAAAATCGAAATTGTTAATAGAGGAGATAAATAAATTGATTTTAAGTTAACAGAACTGCCTACCCATAAAAAGAAAATTGGTCCAAAAAATCCATAGCTTAGAACTTTTATATCTTCTTCAACATCCTCAAAAATTTTCTTTGGAATGAAATTTTTTAAGCTAACACCAGCCAATAACGCACCTAAAGCTTCCGCATCACAATATCTTCCTATTGCTATAAAGAGAAACAAAAGAAAAACTGAAAAAATGAATAAATCTTCGATTTTTGGAATTCTTGATTTTGACTTTCTAATTTTTCCATATTTTAGCAAAAAATAAGTTAGTAAAAACAAAGCTGCTAAAGAAATTGAAATTAGCTCTAAGTTCAAAGTATTTGAATGAATCCCTATTAAAAATGATGCTAGAACTATTGTAAAAACTTCTATCATATCATCAAAAATTCCTATCCCAAGAATCGTTGTTCCAAGCTTTTTCTTTAAAAGTTTAAATTCTTCCAAGATGGGAACCAAAACCGCTTCTCCAACAGTTGCAAAAGAAAAAGCTGCTACTAAAGAAATAATAAGAGGGTATCCAAAACTGCTAATAATAAAAGTTCCTAGCAAAACATCGAAAAGAATTATAAAAAGCATTGAAAAAAGAATAAATCTTCCTAGAGAAGACATTTTTTCTAAATCCAACTCTAAACCAATTATAAAAAGCATAAAATACATTCCAAGATTTCCTAGGAAAGTAAAAGAATCAGAAGAAAGAGTCTCGTTTAACCAAGAAATATTCAAGAAAGAAAAAACTAGACCAAGAAATAATGCGGAAAAAATCCACGGAATTTTAATTCTTTCTAATAATTTTCCTAAAAGAATTGAAAAAATGTAAGTTATTGCTAGCACTATAAAAATTTCCATAATTAATTGTTGGATTTGGAGATTTTATTTTTGAAAAAAGAAAATTCAAATCTTATTTCTTTTTCTTTCGCCTCTTTTTTTGTTATCGAAAAAAAATTTCTCTCCACTTTAAGGTTGAATTGAAAGGTTATTTAAGAATTTTTTTATAAAGATGTTGAAATATAAATATATAAAAATCTTAAGATATAAGAAAAAAAATAAGAAAAATTAATCTTAAACTTATGAAAGATTTTTTCACTCTAGATGATTTTGACTTTAATGGGAAATTTGTTGGAATAAGAATAGATTTAAATTCTCATTTGGAAAATGGAAAAGTCCAAGAAAATGTAAGATTTAAAGTTTATTCAAAAAGCGTTAGAGAATTGCTTGAAAAAAATGCTAAAGTAATTGTTTTAGCACATCAAGGAAGAAAAGGAAAAGAAGATTTTATTTGTTTAGAACGACATTCAAAAATCTTTGAAAAATATGTTGGAAAAGAAGTAAAATTTGTTAACGATATAGTTGGAGAAAAAGCTAAAAAAGAAATTCAAAATTTAGAAAACGGAGATATTCTTTTGCTTGATAATGTTAGATTTTTGGAAGATGAAACTAGTAAAAAAAGTATTGAAGAGTATTCAAATTCTTCTTTAGTTAAATTTTTATCAAATTTTATAGATTATTATGTTTTAGATGCTTTTTCTGTTGCTCACAGAATGCATGCAAGCATTGTTGGATTTGCTTTAGTAAAGCCCATGATTGCTGGAAGAGTTTTTATAGAAGAAATTGAAAGCACAAAAAAGGTAATGGAATCTTTAGGTTTAAATACTTGGATAATGGGAGGAGCAAAAATTGATGATTGTATAGAAGTTATAGATTATGTTTTGAATAATAAACCAGAAAGCATGGAAAAGGTTTTAACTGGAGGAATGCTTGCAAATTTGTTTTTGCTAGCTAAAGGATATGAAATTGGAAATAAGAGTAAAGAATTACTTGAAAGAAAAGGATATCTAGCTTTACTTCCAAAAGCAAAAGAATTACTTGAAAAATTTGATAAAGAAATTGTTTTACCTATAGATGTAGCTATAGAGTTTGTTGGAAAAAGAATTGAAACTGAAGTTTATAAAATACCAGATAATGGCTTTGTTTTAGATATAGGAGAAAAAACGATTGAGCATTATTCTGAAATAATCAAAGAATCTAGAAATGTGATCTTTAAAGGTCCTTTGGGAATGTATGAAAAAACTGGATTTGAAATTGGAACTAAAAGAATTTTTGAAGAAATTTTAAAATCAAATGTTTATTCTTTGATTGGTGGTGGTGATACAAGCTTAGCTTTAGAAAGACTAGGATTTAAAAGAGAACAATTTTCTCATGTAAGTATAGGAGGTGGAGCTTTAATTAAATTTTTAAGTGGAAAAGAATTGCCAGGAATAAAAGCTTTAAAACTCTCTTTTCAAAAGTTTAAAAATTTATTGGTCTAGAATTTCAACTATTTGTGCTTCTTCTAAAAGTTTAGCATTTTCATAAGGAATTTTTGCTTCATCATTTTCTTTGAACGGACCATAAGTTTTTTCATCTATTCCAATAAATTCTGGCAACTCTTGCTTAAATCTAACTTTTACTAATTTAACTTCTTCTTTAACTTCCTCTTCTTTTTCTTGAAGAGATATCTCAACTTCTTTAACCTCTTTTTCTTCTAATTTCTTCTCCCTTCTCTCTTTTATAATTGCTAAAATTTTTTCAAAAAACTCTTTTTCTTCGCTTGTTAAATTTTCAGGAATTAAATTAGATCTTGCTGCAAGCAAAGCAAAATTTACAATCTTTCTTTCTCTTATATTATAAATTTCATTGAGTAATCTTTGAATGGCTCTAACCTCCAATTCATCTTTCAAATCTTTAATCATTTCTTTCTTTTTTTCCAAATATTGATAAGCTAATTCAAAGAAATTTTCTGGAATTTTTGATAAACTTGGATTTTCCTTTTCTTCCCTTTGAATTTTTCTAATTAACTCAAATGTTATCATTTCTTCTTCCATATTCTTTCCAAATAATTTTTAGAGAAAAAGAATTTAAGATTTCTTTTTCTTTCTTTTTCTCTTTTTTCTTCTTTTTGGTCTAATTTTCAAAAGTTTAAAAGCGTAATTCATTGGATTTTTAATTACAATTTTTCCATTCTCTGAGCAAATTTCATCTGGCTCACAAACTCCAAAATCTTTGTAAAAAGTTGGATTATCACAATTTGGAGGCAATAAATTTCTTTCTTGCCTAAAATGCCATCTTAGCTGAGTTCTTATCCAATTTTCTCTTAAAGGAGGTTTGTTTTTTGAATTCCATTCATAAATTTTTTTCTCAATTTCTTCATTGCTCCAACCCATATTTCTTAGAAAAGTAACAAGAATGAAAATGCTTCTTTTTCTTCCATCATTTAAGCCATTTAAAATTTTTTTGATACATGGAGGAAAATATTTTTCTGGAATTTTAACTATCTTTCTTTTTGGTTTAACTTCAGGAATTTCCTTTGCAACCTCTTTAATTTCAATCTTTTGTTTTGAAAACCAATCTAAAGCTTCTATTACTAAATTAGATGCATCTCTTTCTTTCAATTCTTTTTCCAAAACTAAAAACTTTCTTTTAACTTTAACCTCATTTGGATTAGCCATTTCTTTTTCAAACTCATCAATTTTTTTCCAATCTATTGGTAAACTAACTAAGTAAGTTTTTTCATTTAAGCTATATGGTAATCTAAATAAATGCCTAGATCCAAACAAATCAATTGAAACAATTTTAAATGGATCGATTTCATTTTCTTCTAAAATTTCCGAAACATTTTTGTTTACTCTTCTTGCCAAATTTATTGGATTATCTAATTCTAACAATTTTTCTCTTAACTCATCTTTAACATAAAATTTTAGGTATTCAAGAATTTTATGATAAAGATTTGGATATAGCTTTGAAGTTTCTTGAAAATTTACTTTTTTTGGTAAAGATTCAAAAGGAATTGCTATATGAAAGCCTTTTCCTCCAGTAAATTTTACAAAAATATTTTTTACATTATGATCTCTCAAAGCTTTTACAAAAATTTTTGTTACTATTTTTCCAATTTCAAAATCTGGGACATCTGGATCTATAAGGATATCCCATCCAATTCTAAGTTCATCTAATTGTTCTTTTATCATTCCTGGATTAAGGTTCATTGGTTGACACCATCTTTCAACACTTCCATGAAAAGCTACAGCTCCTTCTGCAACGCTTTGCAAAATATCGCTAGGATATTGCAAGATATCTGGCCTTTTTCCAAAACTCAAATCTTTATAAACAACAACAACTTCTCTATCTTTGGCAACTTCCAACAAAGCTTTTTGAACATCTTCTCTAGAATACCAATTCCAAACTACTCTAAAATCCTTTTTCTCCATAAGTTTGCTTAAATTTCTTGCAAATAAAAATCTAATCAATCAAAATTTCAAACTAATTTCTGGATTGCTTTCATCCAAATGAATTGCATCAATTCTTAATCTCTTTCTTACTTCTTTTGCAAATTCTTTTGTAAATCCGTGAACAACTATTACTTTTTTTGGATTTACTTGTTTAACATATTCCAAAAGTTCATAAAAATCGCTATGATCTGAAATTGGAAATCCAAGATGGTTTAATTTTCTAAATAATGCCCATCCAGTAAGAACACAAGTCTTTACTTTTGATGAAGATTTTCTTATTAATTGAACTGGTTTAATTAAAACATCTTCACAATTTTCTTTTGCTGAACAATAATTTAGTTTAATTCCAAATTTTTTGTAAACTTCGCTATATCTCCTAATAGTTTCTGTAACTTTTGGAACGATTCCAAACTCATTCAAAATTTTAATTGCCTCTTGAGCTTTTCCTATTTGATATGCTCCTATTTCAACTTTGTATCCTTTTTTTAATTGATTTTTAACCCATTTTATGAAAAGATTAACAACTTCTTCCTGATTTGGAAATTTATAGCCTGGATATCCATATGTAGATTCAATCATTAGGATATCCGCTTCTTTTGGCTTTGCTTTCTTAATCAAAAATGTATCTTTTGTGTTTATATCTCCAGTATAAAGCAAAGAAAAACCATCAAATTCGAAATAAATTTGAGAAGATCCCAAGATGTGTCCAGCGTTTAAAAATTCAAATGAAAAGTTATCTAGTTTAACTTTTTTGTTATAACTAACTTCTTTAAAAGAAAATTCTGGATTGGAAACTTTAAGTAAAGCAGATGTTTCTTTTGTTGCAAACGGTTCTTTAATTATTTCTATTGGAGAATGATCACCATGAGCATGAGAAATAAAAGAATGAAAATCTGAAATAATTGGATCTAGCAAAATTGTTATTTTTTCTTTCTTAATTCCAAATCTATTTCCAAGAATTATTTTCATACTCGTATATTAATTAAAAAAGAGATATATCATTTTACTTTCTTCCACTTTGTTCCTTCTTTTGTATCTTCTAGAATTATTCCATACTTTTCTTTTAATTCTTTTCTTATTTTGTCTGCTAATTCATAATTTTTTTCTTTTCTTGCTTTCTCTCTTAATTTAATTAATTTTTTTGCTTCTTCTGGCAATTCCTCTTCTTTTAAAAATTCCTCAAGCTTTAAACCCAAAACTTTATCAAACCAAAGCATTAAATTAATTATTTTTCTAGCATCTCTTTTTCCAATTTTTTCTTCATCCAAAAGTTTATTTATCTTTCTAATAAATTCCCACATTTTTGCTAAAGCTTTTGGCATATTCAAATCATCATTAATTGCTTTCCAAAACTCTAGTTTATATTTTTCAACAATCTTTGCAATTCTTTTTGAACTTCCTTTTTTATTAACTTCTTTTAATCTTTGCATAAATTCCCCTAGCCTTTGAATTGCTTTTCTTGCACTTTCTAATCCCTTAAAAGTAAAATTCAATTGTTGTCTATAGTGAGTTGACATTAAAAGATATCTAATCTCTCTCCATTCATAGCCTTTATCTAAAAGATCTTGTAAAGTATAATAATTTCCCAAACTTTTGCTCATTTTTTTACCTTCTACTATCAAAAAATTAACATGAAACCAATATCTTACAAATTGTTTGCCAGTAGCTGCTTCGCTTTGAGCAATTTCATTTGTATGGTGAATTGGTATATGATCTATTCCTCCGGCATGAATATCCAAAGTTGGACCCAAATATTTTAAACTCATCGCAGAACATTCAATATGCCATCCAGGAAAGCCAACTCCCCAAGGACTATCCCATTCCATTTGCCTTTTAACATCTTTAGGACTAAACTTCCATAAAGCAAAATCTGTTATATGTCTTTTTTCAGGATTAAATGGAACTCTTATTCCAGCTTTCAAATATTTATTCAATTTTTCAAAAGTCATTCCAGTTAATTTTCCATATCTTTTAAATTTTGAAGTATCAAAATAAATTCCATCAGAAGTTCTATAAGTATATCCTTTTTTCTCAAGTTTTTTAATCAATTCTATCATATCTTTTATATGTTCAGTAGCTTTTGGCATTATATGAGGTTTTAAAATGTTTAAAGTTTTAATATTGTCCAAAAAAACTTTCGTATAAAATTCTGCTATTTCCCATGCACTTTTCTTTTGCTTTCTTGCTGCTAATTCAACTTTATCTTCTCCTTCATCAGCTTGGCTTGTTAAATGACCAACATCAGTTATATTCATTACATGAATTACTTTATAACCATTTAATTCTAAAACCCTTCTCAAAATATCCTCAGCTATATAAGCTCTTAAATTTCCTATATGGGGATAGTCATAAACAGTTGGACCACAAGCATAGAATTTAACTATTTTATCTTTCAATGGCCTGAAAATTTGTTTTCTTTTTGTTAATGTATTGTAAAGTTTAAGTTTTGGTTTTTTCATAATATTTCTTTGCAAAAAATAAAATTAATTTTTTGAAAGTAAGATATATTTTCCCAATTCTAATTCTAGAAAATAACTAAGCGGAATTAAAGCCTTTGAAACTCTTGCTCTTAATTTTCTTTTTCCTTTAATTTTTATTTCAAAAAGAATTGCCATTGTATCTTTTTCTCCTCTTAGATAATAATGAAGAATCCTCCAACCATTTGGAGATTGTTTAATTTTTTCATATAACCATTCAAAAAAGTTTTTTCCTTGTATGTTTATTTGATACAACGTATCAAAAATTGGATAAAGAAGACAATAGGCTATAGAATTTTTCCATTTTATTATTTCGAAACTATTTGAAATATACTTTTCAAAATACAAATTTGAAATTCCAATTTTTTTATGCTTGAAAATTAACTTCTTTTTAACTAATTTTTCTTTCCATTCTTCAATCGAAGAAGTTGTATAAATATCTTTACCACATTCTACAAACCTTAAACTTGGATAAATTTTTTTATAACTTTTCCCACCAATATATCCAAACAAAAAAATTTCATCCAAACAAAAAAATCCAATAGAATTTGGAATTATGATTGGATGTTCTGGTTTAAGAATTATACCATAATATAAAATTAGAGATTTAGATCCTTCGATCCATTCCATAGAAAATTTATATAGCTCTTTTATAATATCCTTTAATCCTTGATTTCTTTTTAGCATGTAAAGAATAGTGAAAGTTAAAAATTTAAGCTTAAGGTGGGGGCGGGATTTGAACCCGCGAAAACGCGCTCTGCAGGCGCGCGCCTTAGACCGCTCGGCCACCCCACCCTCAACTAAAATTTTGAGAACTTTAAATTTATTTCTTCTTCATTTCTTTCTTAATTTCAGCTCTTAAACTAATTATTTTAAATTTAAATCCACATTTTTCACATTTAAAAATAAATGGCTTTTTGAAAGGAATTTGAAGTTCTCCTTCATATCCACATTCTGGGCATTTATATTTAACTCTTGCAAATTCTTCCTCTTTATATTTAACAATCATAACTTTTCCTTTAATTTCTCCCTTAGAATTTGGAACTTCTCTTCTAGTTATGTATTGTAATTTCATCCAATCACTTAGCTGGCTTTCTTTTTGGCCTTAAAGCCCTAGAACCACATTTTCTACATTTAACTTTTCCAGCTCTAACTTTTGCAGGATCTGCTCTAATTTTAGACTTACAAACTCTACAAACGAATACATTTGTAAATAATCTTTTCATTACAACTTCTGGCACTCTTTTTGCCATAGTAAGAATTATTTTAATTTATTTTTTAAATTTTTTGGTAAACAGAAAAATATTTAAGTTCAAAAGGTAACTTTTTCTTAAAAACAAGAAGTAGGGAAAATGATTAAAAAAGAAATTAGAATTTTAGGAATTGACGATGGTCCTTTTTCTAGGAATCAAAAAGAAGTTATAGTAGTTGGTGTTGTTATAAGAGGAAATTCTTGGATTGACGGAATTTTAAGAACTTATGTAAAAGTTGATGGTTTGGATGCTACCAAAAAAATTGCTGAAATGGTAAACAAAAGCAACCATAAAAAACAACTTAAAGTTGTTATGTTAGATGGAATAACTTTAGGCGGTTTTAATTTGGTTGATATAAAAGAATTGCATGAAAAAATTGAATTGCCAATAATCGTTATAAATAGAAAAATGCCCGATTTGAAAAAAGTTAGAGAAGCTTTGGAAAAACATTTTAAAGATTTTAAAAAAAGATGGAAAATAATTCAAAATGCTGGAGAAATAAAGAAGTTTATAAGCATAAAAAATAAACCTATCTTTTATCAAGTTGTTGGAATGGATGATGAGAAAGCTAAAGAGATAATAAATTTGAGTATTGGGAAAAGTGATATACCAGAAGCTTTGAGAATCGCTCATTTAATAGCTACTGGAATTGTATTGGGTGAAAGTCGTGGTAGAGCGTAAAAAAAAGAGAAAAAACTTAATTGAAAAAAGCTGGGAAGATTGGAAAAAAATTGAAAAAACTTGGATAGGAGATTTTGTTTATGCAATTTTAGGTTTAATTTTGGCTTATATAACTTACCATTTTATTTTGGCTTATATTTTGCATACACCCACTCCAATAGTTGCTGTTGTTAGTAGTTCTATGGAGCATATAAATCCAGAAGTTACTTATTATGGATGGCTTGAGAAAAATTTAGGATATAATAGAAGTTATATCGAAAGTTGGCCATTTCCAAATGGATTAAATGTTGGAGATATGCCAATTGTTATGGGGAGTGATGAGTATAAGGTGGGAGATATAATTGTTTATCAAGTTGATGGAATTCCTGCTCCTATTATTCATAGAGTTATAAAGATCAATCCAGATGGTACTTTTCAAACTAAAGGAGATAATAATTTAACTCAATTACCTTATGAAAAGCATGTGCCAAAAGAGAAAATTTATGGAAAAGTAATCTTTATAATTCCAAAAATCGGATATGTTAAAGTATTGATAAATAAGATATTTGGACTAAGGTGGTAAAGTGGTAGAGTTTTGTCCAAAGTGTGGAAACGTATTAGTTCCAATAAAAAGAAAAGAAAAAATTTGGCTATACTGCAAACATTGCAATAAATATTATAAACCTAAAAAAGCTGTAAAATTTTCTGAAAAAATTAATTCTAAGAAAAAAGAAGTTGTTGTAATGGGAAAAGAGGAAGCTTTGAAAGAATTGCCAATTACAAAAATTACTTGTCCAAAGTGTGGGAATGATAAAGCTTATTGGTGGATGCAACAAACTAGAGGAGCTGATGAACCTCCTACAATTTTTTATAAATGTACTAAATGTGGATATACTTGGAGAAGCTATAGCTAAACTGCTCTTATTAACGAGCAATTTGGAAATAGTTCAACAAAATGAATTTCTTTATGAGAAAGATAAGCATCCCACCAAGCATTGCATTGATTTTCCTTTTTGTTATCAATCTCTTGCCTAGGCCAATGAGCTATATCACAGACCCATTTTGTTAGATTCCATTTTGGATTGTTATCGCTTAAGCAAGGGCCGTTTTCTAAATTCATTCCTTTTGATTTTGCTTCTTGGCAGAGCTGAATGCATAAATTAATTGCTTGTTCTTTGGATTCTTTTAGGCTTGGTTTTTGAAAGAAGTAAGCGAAAAAAACAATTGAAATTACTAAGATAATAACAATTATTGGTAAAATTTTAATTGTATCCATAATTTTGTTTTGAGAATTTCTTAATAAATTTTTAAATGTCTAGAAGAAATTGTAATTGATGAGGTACTATCCTATCAAAATAAAGGATTTAGAAAATAGAGATGAAAATAAGTTTATTTTGATGGGAAAAGTAAAAGAAGTTAGCGATACTTTCTTTGTTTTGAAAGATGAAAGTGGAGAAACAAAAATTTTGAGTTTAAACTTGCCAAAGAAAAATGATATAGTTAGAGTTTTTGTAAGAAAAGAGGGAAATGATTTAATTGCAGAAATCGTTCAAAATTTAAATGGTTTGAATTTAAATATTTTAAAGGAAGTAGAAGAATTATATAATAAGGTTGAGAGGTATGTTTAAAGCTGTTTTAACGGATCCTGATTTGTTAAGAATTCCTATAACTACAATAGCTCAACTAATAGATGAAGGTGTTTTTAATATAACTAAAAGCAATATCTCTTTAAGGGCTGCTGATAGGGCTATGGTTGCTGTTGTAGATTTTAAGATTTTAGCAAATGCTTTTGAAGAATATAGTATTGAAGAGGAAAGCAAAATAGGATTAAACGTTTCAAATTTCCTTTCTATATTGAAAAGAGCCAAAAGAAAGGATAAACTAGAAATGAGTTTGAAAGAAAATAGATTGGAAATTTTGTTAACAAACGGTTCTAGAAGAAGATTTTCTTTACCTTTGATTGAAATTGGTGAAGAGGAAGTTCCTCCAATAGAACAATTGGAATTTACAGCTAAAGCTGAAATTAGGCCTGAAGTTTTAGAAGATGCAATAAAAGATGCTGAAATCGTTTCTGATGTTATTTTGTTTTTGGCTAATAAGGATAAGTTTATAATGAAAGCAGAAGGAGATATAAGCCAAGCTGAAGTTGTTTTGGAAAAAGGAAGCGAAAACTTGTTAAGCTTGAATGTTAAAGGAAATGAAGTAAAAGCAAGATATCCAATTGATTATTTGAAAAAAATGGTAAAAGCTTCAAAGCTTGCTGATACTATAGTAATTGAATTTGCCAACGATTATCCAATGAAACTTTCTTTCAGGGTTTTAGATAAAGTTGATCTAACCTTTGTATTAGCACCAAGAGTTATTGAAGAATAAAATTAAGAACTATTTGAAAGAAACTCTTTAAGCATTTTTACATTTTCTTCTCTTATTGATTTTCTTCTTTTATCTATCGGAACTCCAAGTTTTTTTGCTTCTTGCAAAGAAATTCCTGCTTTTTTAATTTCTTCCAAGCTAAAACCCTTTCCCTTTCTTAAATGTCCTTTAGGAGATTTAACTATTGGCTCTATTGCTCTCATAAAATTGAATTTAAGTAAAATTTTTAAAAAATTTAATTCAAAAAATAATTAGCTCTCCAACCGCCGCTCTATGCGAAAAGTATGAGCATAGAGCCACCAGGAGAGCTATATGATGAAACGACGGTCATCTGAAGCTATGAAGAGTATCTAATCCTCTGAAAAAGTGAAGAATTCACCCTTATCGGAGCTAATGAAGATGACCTTTTTCTGAATTTCTTTTCCAAACGAATTCATATTCAAACAAACCAAAAGATTCTAAAGAAGCTTTATATCCACATTTTGTACATTTATACCCAATTGTTATCCATTGATTTGCTAAATTTTTTATTTTAATTGGCTCTAATTTTGAACCACAAATTGGGCAATTTTCTGGAATTTTTTCTGAAGGAGTTCTTTTCGTTTTTGCTTTAATTTCTATTTCTGGTATCTCTAAAATCAATTTTTTGATTCTGTTTGAAGTTATAGAATAAAGCCTATTTTTCCTTCTTAATTCTTTTAAAACTAAATTTGTAAGTTCTTGCAAAGAGGTTACTTTAATCCTAGTTCTAACAACTTTTTTAATTGCTTCAACTACCTTCTCTTTTTTTGGTATTTTTCTTTCAACCATTCTAATTAAAATTTGGTATGAAAAAGTTAAAAATTAAAGATAAAAATTAAATTTAGTGCCCGGGTGGCCGAACCAGGTTAAGGCGCCAGCCTGGAGCTTGATGATGAGATGCGCCTCTCCGAGGAGTGAGGAGATGTGAGTACCTCAGAAAGCTGGTGGGCTATATGCCCTTCTGGGTTCAAATCCCAGCCCGGGCGCTATTCTAGCAAAAATTTTAAATCTTCCTGAATAATTCTAATTATGCTATTCCACCAAAAAGTAGTAAAAATAGTAGAGAAAACAAAAAGCTTTATTAAACAATTATATGGAGATGGATTTATTTTGTCTATAAATGGAAGTGGAGCTATTCTTTTCGATAAAAATAAAAAAGGTTATTCTGTTTTTAAGGATGAAAATAGCATAAACGATTTGGATATTGCTATATCCTTTAAAGACGATATCTATGGTTTTTTACTTTTTCCAAACAACCACACTTATATTTGGTATAACAATCTAGAAGAAATTTTAACAAATCCGTATGCAGCATATTCATTAGATCGAAGAATTTCTTACATTTATTACAACAATCTGCAAGAAATTCAAAAAATAGTTGAAGAAAGTCTTAAAAATAGAAAGCATCCAATACAAACTTTTGAGGAAATTTACAAAAAAAGAATAAATGAAGAACTGCTAGAAGAATTAATTTCATATAACATTAAAGCTTTGCATCGATCCTTCTCTAGTTATTACAATCTAATTTTGGAAAAATTGAAAAAGAAAGAATTGCAAATTCATGATATTTTTAAACTTATAGGCATAGGATGTACAATAACTATACTAGAAAAGAAAAAATATTTATTAACACTAAGAGATTCAATTGAAGAAATTTCTAGAAAAAATAGAAAAATAGAAAAAATTTGGAATTTAATCGGAGAAAAGTATGATAAAAGAGAATTTATAGTTAATGAAAAAGAAATTCGATATATCCTTTCTTTAATTAGAAGAAACGCTAGAATTAATTAATTTAAATTCCACAATTGCTCTATCTTTGACCTCTTCATTTTTTTCTTGCTATTTCTTTATCTAATTCCTCTTTTGGAATTTTTTTCTAAAGAGATTGGAATTTTGGATAACATGATAATAAATTTGATTTGGAAGTTTAAATTATGGAAAATTGGAGAAGATTGACCAAAAATAGAATTAAAGAGTTTGAAATTTTGGGAAAGAAGAAAAAAGTAGTTTTTGATTTTAGGCCTTTTTTGAATTTAAAAGTTAAAAGTAATTGGAAGAGTGAATTAGCTTTTTGTATATCTGTTGCTAATTCTTCTGCAATTTCTGGTTTAAAATTTCAAAAAGAAATCGAAAATACAAAAATTGAAAGTTTAAGCTTAAAAGAAATTGAGAAATTGTTGAAAAAAGCTAATGTAAGATTTTTTAAAAGAAAAGCTTTTTACATAAAAAAAGCTTTGAAAAATTTTGAAATTGTTGAAAATGCTTTGAAAGAGGAAAGCAAAATTGCTAGGGAAATGCTTGTTAAAAAAATTAAAGGAATTGGATATAAAGAAGCTAGCCATTATTTGAGAAATTTAGGAAGAAAAGATTTAGCAATTTTGGATAGACATATGTTGAGATGGATGTTTGAAAATGGATATATAGAAAAAATTCCTAGGAATTTAGCTAAAAAGAAATATTTGGAAATAGAAAAAATTTTGGAAGAAATTGCTAAAAGAGAGAAAAAAAGTTTAGCTGTGATGGATCTAGACATTTGGTTTAGAAGAACTGGAAGAATTTTGAAATAATTTCTTTAAATAATAAAGATTCTGAAGTAATTCAGCTTCTCTTACTCTTTTTTCAAAAACTTCATGAGCAAACCCCCGAAGGGTTACATGCAAATACATAATTTTATTCTTTAGTTTTCTAATTTCCTCTTTGTAATCTTCATTTAGAGGTGGTTTGAATTTTCTTAAAATTTCTATCGCCTCTTTAATTCGGCTCTTATAAAATCCAAATTCCTGGGGATATAAATTCAATTGATCGTTTATCTCTTTTTCTATATCTCCATCCTTTTTTAATAAGCTTACTCTATTATATCTTTCTCTGTATATTCTGTATATTCTCATAAATTCTGTACTGTTGCCTTTATTTCTTTCTGAATAGAGAATCAATGAAAGAAGCAATCCCGACATTTCCAAAATATCTTTTTCAAAATTAGAATATGGATACACTGCATCAATCATACTTACTAATTTTTGAAAAATTAATTTTTTATTTTTAATGGAATTGTAAGATATCTTAATATTTTCAAAACGAAATAAAATTAATTCATGAAAGTTGAAATTAAGGTTGTAAAAGAAAAAGGATATCCATTAGTTTTACCAATTACCAAAAAAGAGAAAAAGTTTGAGAAAGAATTTTTTGAAGATATCCAATTTAGAAGAGTTTTTGAGAAGGGAAAAGAAATAATCTATGGAAGTTTTAAGAAAAATGAAGATTTAAAGTTTGGTGCTAGATTGATTAAATTTCTAAAAATTGAAAAAGTTAAAAAAGTTTGGATTGATTGTTCTAAGCTAAATTCGAGATTTTTGGTAGAAGGTATCTTGCTTGCAAGTTACGAATTTAACAAATACAAAAAGAAAAAGAAAGAAGAAAAAATTGAAGTCTTTTTAGTTAATGGAAAAAAAGAAGAAGTTAAACTAGCTAAATTAATAAGTGAAGCTGTTTATTTTGCTAGAGATTTAGAAAATGAACCAGCTAATAAGCTATATCCCGCCAAATTTGTAGAAATAGCAAAGAAAAAGCTCAAAGGAATGAAGAAAATTAAAATAAAAGTTTTTGATGAAAAAGAGCTTGAAAAGAAAGGATTTGGAGGAATTATTGCTGTTGGAAAGGGTAGCTCAAATAAACCAAGATTTTTGGTAATTGAATATAAAGGAAATGGTAAAGAAAGATCTATAGCTTTAGTTGGAAAGGGAGTTTGTTTTGATGCTGGTGGAATTCATTTGAAACCTTCTGGCTATATAGAAGATATGAAAATGGATATGAGTGGAGCTGCAGTAGTTTTAAGTTTGATTTGGCTTGCTTCAAAAACTAATTTGAAAATTAATTTAGTTGGAGCAATTCCTTTAGTTGAAAATGTTCCTTCTGCAAATGCTACTAAACCTGGAGATATAATTAAAATGTATGATGGACAAACTGTTGAAGTTGTAAATACGGATGCTGAAGGAAGATTAATTTTGGCAGATGC
>NJEA01000006.1 GCA_002254545.1 Candidatus Aenigmarchaeota archaeon ex4484_224 | reverse complement strand
TAGTTAAACCTAAACCTTCAGAACTACATATATCTCTTAATCCAAGAAAATTAGATGAAATTAAGAAGATAGTGTATGAATGAACTTTTAGATAAAAGCGATTATCTCCAAGTAATTTTAGCAGATTTTTAACTTTAAAATATATTTTTGAGTGAATAAATTGGTTTTCCATTAGTTTTTGATCCTAAAAAGTTGGTTTATAGGATTTTTTAAATTAATTTTCTTTTTAATTATATGCTGTAATATATATTTTAGTGTGAATTTTTAAAATGGAGATGTAATTATTTTTATATTGTTTATTATTTTGCTATATTTTTTTATGAACGTTCAAAAAATTAACTTTCTAGCTTTATTTCTTTCAAAAAGATATAACTATTTAATATATTTTTTTAAAAGAATATATTTTAGTTAACATTTAGTTGAAAATATATGTTAGAGTGAATAAATTAACTTTTTTCTCTTATTGGTGTGAGAGTTATATATCTGTATCAAATTATATATTTAAAAAAGATTATACTTTATAGGATATATTAAATTTAAATGTTTGTTTTATATAATTTTCATAAAAATTGCCTCATCTAGATACTTTATTTGACTTTAATTAGTGTGAGAGTTTGAACTTAAAAGAGATCTAAGAATATGAGGATGAGAGATTCATAATTCTAAAAACTTTGGTTTATCTTATAAGAAAATAGATGTGAGAGTTAGGACTAAAACTATATATGTGAGAATTTAAAATAGTTATTTATGTCTATTTGGGAGCGCTTAAAGCGCTTATTTAAGCGCTTAAATCAACCCGAACAAGCGCTTAAAGCGCTTAAAGCGGAGAGTGAGGAAAAAATTCCTTATTTTGAGGAAAAAGAGCAAAAATTTGAGAATAGATTAGAAGCGCTTAAAGCAGAAGATCAAGCGCTTAAAGCGCTTAAAGCGCCGCTTAAAGCGCTTAAAGCGGAAAACTTTGAGATAAAAGAAGAAAAACCTGAAAAAATTGAGCTAGAAAAAGAGTCTATAAGCTTAGGATTGGCAGCTGGATATTTTGGAAAATCTTTAAGAGAAATTGAGAATTCATTAACTCGAATAGAAACTTTTATGGTAAATAAAGAATGGTTTTCAAACCAGTTTAATCAAGGAATTAAGAAATTAGAAGATCTTATAATTTCTCACGATCAAAAAACACAAGAACTTTTAGATAAAATAAATCAAAGGCTTGATGAACTTTCTGGAATAGCTTCCAAAGCTCCATCTCCAATAAGAGAAGAGTTAGTAGAAAAAATCGAAAAAATAAAAAAGGAAGCATCTCTTACACCAAGAATGAAAGAAATTCTTCAATTAGTTAAGCTAAGAGGAGAAGTTAGCTATGAGGATTTGGCAAAAGAGTTAGGTATTTCTATAAGTGCTTTAAGAAGCATTCTTACAACTATGGCTCTAAGAACTAACGAAATAGAAAGATTTGTAAAAAATGGAAAAGGATGGGTAAGATATAGAGGTGCTTAAAGCGCTTTAAGCGCTTAAATTTATATAGTCAGATACAAAATTATAAAATTTTTTTGTTTATTCCGAAATTTTTTAGTTTTTCAATAATTCTTCTGAAAAAATTATTTGAATTTTTATTCAATTTTTAAAAATACTGGAGATTTTTTGTATATTGATTAACAAATTAATATAAATGTAACACGTGTTTAAATAATTATGCCAAAATTAAAGAAACCAACAATAGCTAAAATGATAAAAATAGTGAAATACATAGAAGAAAATCCAAACACTTACGTAAGAGATATAGCTAGAAATTTAGGGATGAATCCAGCAACTGTTCATAGAATTTTGAAACATTTAAATGAATTTTTAGAATTTGTCTCTTTAAGCAATAGAGTTGATGCAAATTTGCCAAATTTGCCAGTTTTTATAAGATTGAAAGAAGGAGTTACAGCAGATGGGATAATTAAGTTTATTATAGCAAAGAATGAATTAGAATTATGAATCCTGAAGAAAAGGAAAAATATGAGAAAGCAATTGAAATTTCTAAGAAGATTTTTTCGGAGGTAGAATCAAAAATCAAAGAAGGAGTTAAACTTTTGGAACTAGCTGAGTTTATAGAGAATAGGATAATTGAATTAGGTGCGGAAATAGCATTCCCAGTTAATTTATCTATAAACGAAATTGCGGCTCATTATACACCAGATAAAAATGATAAAACAGAATTAAAAGAAGGAGATCTAATAAAGGTAGATGTAGGAATTCATGTCGATGGATATATAGCTGATAGAGCAAGAACTTTTATTGTTGGAGAAAAATCACACGAGCTTATAAGAGCGAGTGAAGAAGCTTTGAAAGAGGCTTTAAAAATAATTAAACCAGGAAATAGGGTATACCAAGTGGCTGAAGTAATTGAGGAAGTTGCAAAATCTTATGGGTTTAATCCAGTAAGAAATTTATCTGGTCATGGTTTGGGTAGATATAAAATTCACACAGAGCCAACAATTCTTAATGGAAGAAACAACATTCAGCAAGAATTTAAGGAAGGTCAAGCAATAGCAATGGAAGTTTTTATGACAAATGGTTTGGGATGGGTTAAAGAATCTTTACCAATATTAATATATGAGCTTGAAAATCCAAACATTCCAGTAAGGTTTAGAGATTCTAGATTATTGCTTAATCATATAGTTGAAAATTACAAAACATTGCCATTTGCAAAAAGATGGATATCGATTTTATCTCCAACTAGATTGGATTTTGCTCTTTCAGAGCTTGTAAACTTAGGAATTTTAAAGGAACATCCAATTTTGAAAGAAAAATCGAATGGATGGGTTGCACAAACAGAAGAAACAATTCTACTCTAATTTTTTTGTTTTTTCTTTAGAACTGCCATTGAAGAAAATTGTCATAGGAGAAGCAATTTGATATCCACAATTATTGCATTTTCCATTTGTAAGAAGTAATATTCTCTTTGGAATTAACTTGCCACACTTAGGACACTTTACTTTAGTTGGTGTATAAGGCATACTAATAACTACTTAATTTAATTATTTAATTTGAATTTCTTGGGTAAGAGATATATTTGTAAAAACAACTTTTTTCGAGTATATTTCTTTCAAAAAAAGATAAAGAATTTAAAGATTTCGAATAATTGAACAAGTATGAAGACCAAAAAAGTATATCTAGCAGGACCATTTATTTCTTATAAAGAAAACGAATTTAGGAGAGATGAAGTTTTGTGGAAGATTTTAGAACAAGAAATACCAAACATTAAGGAGCTAATTAAAAGTTACGAAGATTGGAGAGATTTATTTCTAGAAACAATAGATAAAGGAATTTTAAAAGCTTACGAATTTTTAGATCCAAGAAAAACAGGCGGAAGGTATATTGGAGGAAAATTAGGATATTTTCAAAGAGATTTGGAATACATAGATGAATGTGACTTAGTAGTAGCATATAGACCTCAAAGATGGGAAATTATCAATGGAAAAATTATTACACAAAAAATTGAAATTGAAGGGACTTCTGCTGAAATAGCTTATGCATATGCAAAAAATAAAATCATTTATTTTGTTGACGAATCTCCAGTTCCTCATGAGTTTTTGCATGGATTTTCCTCTATGATTTTTAGAGGAATACCTCCTTTAATTTATTTTCTTTATGTAGAAGAGAATTATGGATTTTTTCCAGCAGTAAATAAAATTCATGAAATTTTTTAATCTACTTTCCAAAGAAACTCTCCAAACTTTTTACTTTCCCTTTTCCAAGTATATCTCCTTCCGTATATCCTAAACCTTTCAAAACTCTCAGTGCAGCTGGCAAAATTTGATGATGAATATAATAGTCTGTATCATAATCTTCCTTGCTTACAAACTGAGCTGGTATTGCTCTATCTGAGATGCTACCAGAACCTTTAACAATTACATATCCAATTAACATCCCTTCAACTATAGATATACCCCCTTCCATCAATCTTTTAGCAGCTTTTACATGAGGTCCAATTTGTTCATATTCCTCCAAAGGTCTGGTTAATTGTTCATAAATAACTAAATCATCTATATCAACTTCTCTTTTCTTTAATTTCTCAATGGTTTCTCTAACAACTTCTACAGCTTTTTTCTCATTTCCTTCTTTCAAAATAATTTCCAAAACCTTTCTTTGAATTTGCTTTGCTAATTCACACCAATCTCTTCTAACAGTTTCAAATCCTCTAATCTCTATGCTTCCATCTTTTGCAAGCAAAGCATATCTTTTTTTAGCTCCTCCTTTCTCTCTTTCTTTAGAAACAAAAATTCCTCTTTTAAACAAACCTCTAAATTCTAATTCAATAATTCCAGGCAATTTAGAATTAATTTCTTCTGTAAACTTTCTTCCAATTTCTTCCAATTCTTTTTCATTTTTTGCTTCGATTCTTGCAAATAGAGAATCTGTATCTCCATAGATTATTTCAAATCCTTTTTTCTTAGCTTCTTCAATTACTTTTTTAATGTAAAATCTTCCCCATGCAGCAGCAGCTTCTCCACATTCAGCTTTGTACCATCTAGCTCCAACAAACCCAAAATATCCATAAGTTGCATTGCTAATTATTTTCAAAGCATATTGTCTATTATACAAGCTTTTATATTCAATGCTTTCTTTTGGAATTTCTTTTAATTCTTTCTTAATTTGATATCTTAACTCAATTAATTTTTTCAAATTCCTTGGAATAAACCCTTCTATTTTTGTACAAAAATAATTTTTTGTTTCTGGCGCCTGATTTTTCTTACATTCTTCATGTCCACAATTTAAAGTTTCTGGTGAAATGTTATGAGTAACAATTATACTAGGATATAAGCTTCTAAAATCCCAAACCAAAATATTTGAATAAATTCCTTCTTTCGGTTCTATTACAATAGCCCCTTTATAAGGTAATCTCATCATTCTAATTTCTTTTTCTTCTTGCTTGGGAGGATTCAAGATTATTCTATTTTCTTCAAAAGCTCTTCTAACTAAGTAAGATTCTACAAGCTGAGAGTAAGTATATCTAGAAGAATCAAATGGAATTTCTCCTACCAATCTAGAAATTTCAAAGATTTGTGGTAATAACAAGTTTGCCAATTTTATAGTTAATATAGAATCTTGTAAATTGTATTCAGCTAATTTTGTCAATCCTTTTTCGGTACTCCAAATTTCAATCATATCTTTATATTCCATTTCTTTCTTCCCTTCTCCAATTAATTCTTTTGCAACTTCGTCCAAAGTTAAAACTTCACTTTTTAAAGTGGGTGCTAAAATATGGTTAACAAAAATAAAAAGATCGATATGAACAATTCCTTTTATTTGTGCAGCAGAAACTCTACCTCTTCTTACAAATTTTAGTTCACTTTTGAAAACTCCAACCTCTTTTCTAATTTTATACTTTTCAATTTTTCTTTTCAATCTTGCAAAATCAAAACCATCCGAATTATATCCAACCAAAAAATGTGGTTTATATTCTTTTAGTATTTCAAAAAATCTTAGAATTAAATCTCTTTCATTTTTTAAAACTTCAACATAATTTGGTTTATCTTTCCAATCTTTGAAAGTTAAAACTTTTTTTATCTTTCCATCATTGCTAACCAAGCTTATCATTATAATTCTTTCATCATTTTTTTCTTCAACCCATTCTGTATCAAAAGCCAAAATTCTCAATTTAAATTCATCAATTTCTTTTAAAACTTCAATTTTATTGGCTTTAATTTCAATATATCCAATTTTTTCTTTTTCTTCCCCATCAACTAAAATTAAGCTCATAGGCGAAATTTTTCTATCAATCAAATATCTTTTGTAAAAGTTTATTGTATATTCATAGGTTTCTTCAACTTCTTCCCATTCTTTAATTTCATCTCTTACTTTAGAAATTTTTCTTGGATTTTGAACAAAAATCTTTAGAAAAATTCTTTTTTCATTTAATCCTATTATTTTTTCAACTTTTTCAACTCTCAAAATTTTTGTCTTAACCTTTTTCTCATCAATTTTTTCGATCATTTCTTTTAATCTATCTTCCATTCCTTTTTTTGGTAAAACATAAAAATAAGGAATTAAACTATAATCTTTTACTAAAAATAAATTTCCATCTTTATCTAAACAAAAAATTTTAATTACTGGAGTTTCATTTTCAATATCATAATCAATGTCATAGACCATCAATTTTCTCATAATTTATTTTTAGAATTTACAACTTAAAACCCAAATCTTCTCTTGCTATTTTCTCAAGTTTTTCAATATATTTTTTCTTAAATCCAATATAAATTCCCCCTTCCTTTTTTCCAACCCAAGTCATAATTCTTTCATTTTCTTTCAAAACTTTATTCAAAAGGTCATGATAAACTTCGACATAGAGTTTTTCTTTAATTCTAATTCTTATTCCTCCATTTATTCCACAAACAATTAAAAAATCTCCTTTTTCTTTTTCAATCAAATTTTCCAATTCATCTCCTTCTATATCCAAATGAGTAACTTTAGCTAAAGCAAAACCTTTTAAATGAATAAAAACCTTTCCTTTAACTTCTTTCTTTTGATTTCCTTTAATCAAAACTATTTTAGCATTTTCTAATTTAATCTTTCCAAAAGCCTCTCCCGTCATAATCTTAAAATTTCTTTTATTGCATTTTCAAGTAATTCACAAGCTTTTTTCTTCTTATAAACATTTTCAATCAATATATCAGCTAGTTTTCTTTGTCTTTTAACATAATCAATTCCATATATTTTCTTAAAAACTTTTTTCTCCAATCTTTCTCTTTCTTTTAAAATTTTCCTAGCTTCTTCAATTCCAATTTTATCCCTTTTTGCAGCTCTTTTTGCTCTTATTTCTAAAGGAGCTTCTACCCAAATTTTAACATTAGCAATTTTTCTAAGCATATAAATTGCTAACTTTCCAACAACTACAACATTTCCTTTCTTACCAACTTCAATTTGCAATTTATCTAATTGCTCATGAACTTCTCTCTTTCTCCCAAACTTACTTTGTAAACCTTCTAATGCAGACAAAGTTTCACTTGTTTCCTCAAAAAATTTTTTGAAGAAAGAGCCAGTTGAAAAAAATTTTAAGCCGAATTTTTTAGCAATACATTTTCCTAAAGTAGAAGTTCCAGAAACAGGTAAACCGGAAATTGCAATTGTGATTTTTTTCATAAAAATAGATTTACAAAAGTTTTATTTCAATATGAACGTCTTGTGGAATATTAATTCTCATAACTTGTCTTAAAGCTCTATCATCAACTTGTAAATCAATAATTCTTTTATGAATTCTCATTTCCCATCTATCATAAGTTGCATTTCCATGACCAGTACCATCTCCACATGGAGTTTTTAGAGTAACAACTCTAATTTTCTTTGTTGGTAATGGAATAGGACCTCTATAATCAATTCCAAATTTTTTAGCAATTTCAATAATTTCCTTCGCAATGTTATCCAAAACTTTTGGATCTCTTCCACTCAATTTAATTCTTGCTACTTGCATTATATCACTTTTTACAATTTTAGTTAAAAGTATTTAAATTTTTTCTATTCTCCAAAGTATAAAATTTTGTTTTAATTTCGTTATAAATTTTATAAATTTCGTTTCTATTTCCCCTGATTAATTCTTCTTCTAATCTTTTTGCATTTTTATCAATTTCGTTTAAGAATTTTTCAAAATCTAAGAAGATTTTTTCTTCATTGTCTTCAAAATTTTCATATTTAATTAAATTTATTACAGGTATTTCTTGAATGATTTTTCTAACAATTTTATCTGAATATTTGTTTATTATTGACGAATATCCAACAAAAATTATTTTAACATTGTCTTTAGCGGCGGAAATCAAATACACAGCTTTATTATTAATTTCTTTTCCAATTTGAACAAAGAAAGGAGAAGTAATTTTATATTTTCTGTAAGGTCCAAAAGGATCATAAAATTGAGATAAAATTTTTGTATCTGTGAAATTAATGTTTGAAAGAGTTTCTAGAATTCTTAAGTTTTTAATTACAGGAAAAATTATTTGGTAAGCTGTTTTTACTAAGGTGTCATTATCATAATAGTGCATTGTTCCACCTTTTTCTTAGGAAGTATAAAATATAAGGGGACTTTATCCAGATTACTTAAATTTACTATGGTTTTTTGTACAATTGCAATTTCTTCTTTCATGAAAAAATTAATGAGTTTTCCTCTGTATACTTTTAACTTTCCATTTTTTGTCCTCAGAGTTTGATTTTTATTTTTATCTTTCAAACATTCTAATAATGCTAAAAGAATCAATCATTCAAAAAATAATAGATTTTGTTTACGTCCAGCCAAGAAGTATAGATGAAATAGCTAAGCATATAAACAAAAGCTGGAAAACTACTAGTAGATATGTTGAAAGGATTGCTAAAGAAAAAGGAATAATTGGGATTAAAATTTTTAGAAAAGGAACTAGAGGAGCTTTAAAAATAGTTTATTGGAAAGGATTTAGACCAATTCATTCAACTTCTTTTCAGCATGAGTTATTTGAAAGAATAAAGAATGGAAAAACAAAGTATGATTTTAGCCCTTTTGATATTTATCAGCATGTTCCCCAAAATAAAAAAAGAGCTTTTCTTGAAATTCAAAAATCGGAAAAAGATCTTATTTTGAACAAAGATTTGCCATATCTTTTGAAAAAAGCAGAAGAAGAGATTTTAATATTTTCTGGAGATTTATCTTGGTCTAACTTGTATATTAATGATAAACCAATGCTTAATCTTTTTGAAAAAATAGCTAAAAAAGGTGTTTTAATTAAAATTTTAGCTAGGGTTGATATAGCTTCAGCCTTAAACATAAGAAAAATGCTTTCGTTAAATAAAAAATTGAAAAATCCGATAGAAATTAGGCATAGAGAACAGCCATTAAGAGCAATAATTATAGATTCCAACTTTTGTAGATTTAAAGAAACTAGACCAGAAGTCAAGAATAGAAAGAAAATGTTTGTTTTTTATGATGTTTATGATGAAGAATGGATAAAATGGATAAAAGAAGTATTTTGGAGTTTATTTTCTTCTTCAATTCCAGCTGAAATTAGATTAGAAGAATTGGAAAGCATTAGAAGAATTTCTGGATTAGAAAAATAAATCTAAACAACCAATTTTAGCTAGAAATTCTCGATAAGTGGTAGTTATTTTTAAATATGAAGAATTTTTTAGCAATTCCAATTATTTTCCAAATTTTGTCTTTAGAGTTTAAATAAAAATAAAGCTTAGAAATTTTCAATATCACATAGATTACTTTTTATTTCTCTCAAAAATTCTGTGTAAGACTTTAAAATGTAAAAATAAATTATCGATATCTGATTAGATTTTAGTGATAATCCTTCTTTAGAAAGATATTCGATAACTTCGTTTATTGGTTTGATATATTTTTCGACAAGTTTATTTACCAATTTTGAGAAATTAATTTCTTTTCTATTTTCATAAATTTCCAAAAGCAGCATTTCTTTCTCATTTTTATCTAATCTCTTAACATATTGAAGAATATACAATGAATTGGCAGGATTTTTTCCAATAATCACGATAATCCAGGTAGGTTTGCTATGCCTCTTTGTGATTGGTGATAAATAAGGATCTATAAAACCTCCAATTTTTTGAAAGTTATATCGAGTTTCTAGCATTTGATATAATTTTTTGGCTAATTCTTCCAAATCTTCTCCTTTAATTTTTAAAAACTTTTTAGACTTCACAATTCTTGAATAAACAGCTATTTATAAATTCTTATCTACCGAAGAGTAGGTCTTCTATTTTCAAAAAATTAAAAAGGAAAAAAGCATTTACTTTGCCTTTACTACATCCAAACAAACACCAGCAGCTACTGTTATACCCATATCTCTTATTGCAAACCTTGCTAATTGTGGAAACTCTGATTGTTTTTCAATTACAAGCGGTTTTATTGGCTTTGCTTTAATTCTTGCAGCATCTCCAGTTTTAATAAAGCTTGGTTTTTCTTCAAGTACTTGACCGGTTTTTGGATCAATTTTTGCTAAAATTTCAGTTATTGTACAAGCTACACTTGCAGTATGTGCATGGAATACAGGAGTATATCCTGGAGCTATTACAGTTGGGTGTTGCAATACAACAATTTGTGCTGTAAATTCGCTTGCTACAGTTGGTGGATTATCTGGGTGTCCAGCAACATCCCCTCTTCTAATTTGATCTTTACTTACACCTCTTACATTAAATCCAATGTTATCTCCAGGCTTAGCTTCTTGAATTGGTTGATGATGCATTTCTATAGATTTAACTTCTCCCTTTACACCAGCTGGTTCAAAAACAACTGTATCTCCAACTTTTAGTACACCAGTTTCAACTTTTCCTACTGGAACAGTTCCTACTCCAGTAATTGAATAAACATCTTGGATTGGAATTCTTAATGGTTTGTCTATTGGTCTTGGTGGAATTTCAAATGTATCTAAAGCTTCTACTAGTGTAGGACCATTATACCAAGGCATTTTATCTGATTTTTTAACTATATTATCTCCTGTCCATGCAGAAACTGGAACAAAATGTATTTTTTCAACATTATATCCTAATGGTTTCAATAGAGCAATTACTTGATTTTTAACTTCTTCATATCTTTTTTGATCAAAATTTACAGTATCCATTTTGTTGATAGCAACTACTAATTGATTTACTCCTAGAACTTTTAATAGAAAAACATGCTCTTTTGTTTGTTCTTGTACACCTTCTCCTTGCTTAGCAGAAACTACTAAAATTGCTCCATCTGCTTGGCTTGCTCCAGTGATCATGTTTTTAACGAAGTCTCTGTGTCCCGGAGCATCTATAATTGTAAAGAAATATTTTCTCGTTTCAAATGGTCTATGCATAACATCTATTGTTAGTCCTCTTGCTCTTTCTTCTTTTTCTTTATCTAAGATGAAAGCAAACTCCCATGTTTCTCTTCCTAGCTCTTTTGCTATTTGCTTGAGTTTTTGTAGTTCTTCTTCTCTTATAGCTCCTGTTTCATATAACAATCTACCCATCAATGTTGATTTTCCATGATCTACGTGTCCAGCAGTTACTATATTTAAGTGAGGTTTTTCTGGCATATTATCACCTTATTCAAAATATTGGCTTTTATATTTAAATCTTCTTAGAATTTAAAGTTTTTTATTTATGGTTCCGTAAAAAAACTTTCTTGAAGACTTTTTCATAAGTCAATAAGCTATCTACAACTATTCTCTTTACTTGTTTAAACAGCTTAATAACTTCTTCTATTGTTCTTTCTCCAGATAAATTACTCATTTATCTGAAAAAGGCTTTGTGAAAAATAGGATTTTTAAAAATTTCAATAAATATGATATTATGAAGAAAAACAAATTTTTACCCTTTCTTTATTTTCTTCTTATTTCTGTAGCTATAATTCTTTCCTTCAATCTCTTTACAATCTCTTACATCAAGAAAACTTATTCAATTCCCTCTCCTCTTTTTGAGCTTGAATTAGACCCAAATTGGAATATTTCTAGGGAAAATGGTGAAACTGTTTTTTCTGGAAGCGGAGTGGGGTTTGCAAGAATCCCGTTGGAAAGAGTAGGAGAAATAAAAATAAAGGAAGATTTGAAGAAGCAAATTTTCCCAAGCGTAATTGAAAAAATAAAGAAGATTGAGTTTAGAATGAAAGTTGAAAAAGGTGGAATGAATCTGAATTTAGAATCTATTGGGCATGAAGGTATTTATAGAAGGTACTTAGTAAATTTCTACCAAAATGTAGATATTACAAAGAGAGAGGGTGAAAATGTTTTACTTCATAAAACCTTTCCTTTAAATTTATCATTCGACCGATGGTATAAAGTCAAAGTTTGGGTTGAAAACAGAACAATTTACTTGAAGGTAAATAACTTTACCCGAGTAAGCTTTTATGACCCAAATCCTTATCGAATTAATAGAATAAGTTTTGAAACTTGGGAAGGTTCAAAGGCTAAAATATCAGACATAAAGGTTGAAGTGAAGAAGAAAGAAATTTTTAAGCTAATGTATGAGGATCTTACCGTACTGGGAAGGATTTGCGGTTACTTATTCTTCTTTCTCGCAATCTTTTTCCTACTCTTCAAGGTAAATGCAAGGTATGCAACTTGGTTCTTTTTAGGATGCTTAGCTGCTCTCGCAGCGGAAAGACCAACTCTACCATTTTCTCAGCAACTATTCAGTGAGGGCTTTCTCATAGGTTTTTCTCTCTATACTTTTCCCTTTCTAATAATTTCATCATACCTTCTTAGGAAGGGGTTCAGAGATTTCTATTCTTTACTGCTCGGTGGTCTAATAACCCACTTACTCATAGATTTTTCTCTGAATGTTGTAAGAATGAATATAGTTGGTCTTTCCTTGATGATTTTTGTTGGACCGCTACTCTTAATCGATAAATATATTTCGAAGAGACCCATCATAACCTTTCAAAAAAGGATTTATGATATATTTACAAACAGGAGGAAATTTTATCTCTTACTATTCTTTGTCTTCATAATTTACTGGGGATATTCAGAAATGGGTTTGGCCATTTCTCCTCTACCCTTTTATCTTTCTGTCATAGCACTCTTTGCAGAGTTTACGCTTCTTTACCTCATGTTTTCCTTCCTTTCGGATTCTCCTATAACTTCGCTGAGCATAAGCGAGATATTGCCGAACAGAAAAGAATGGAAAATCTTAACAGCATCTTTTTTACCAATCTATTTTTTAATCTTAGCTTTTTTTGTTTGGAAAGTTAGTGAAGACCTCCCTCTCTCTACCATCATAGCCTTGATGGGCATAAATTTGTTAGCGATTCCGTTCTTGATAATTTTATTGAAAAGGTGCAAGAAGAAGCACATGAAAACTGTGAATATAGAACTTAAAAAGTATGCAAACAGGAAGCATTTTCTTATTTTCCTTTGCTTAGCCTCTCTTCCTTTCTTTTTCCTAGCTCCGGTTTCCGCTGCTCTTGGAATATTAACAACGCTAATAGTGCTTTTCTTTGTGTTGGTAGATATACTTAGATAATTTCTTCTGCTTCTTCAAGAATATCACCAAAAAACAAAAACAGCAGTAAGGACAATTATGAGTCATTAGAAGTTGACACTAGTAATGAAGGTAAAAGCCAAACAAAATCAAAAGGGTTTTAAAAAATTTAAAACTAATTGATTTATGATGAAAACTAAAAACTGGAAACAAATTATAGTTTTGGCTGGTTGTATTTTGGGAGGCATTGTTGCAGGTATTATAATAACTGCATACCATTTTGGAAAGGCTGAAGGAAGAATTTTTCCTGTAGCTATTCTCACTATAGCAGTTGGTGCTTCAATTGCAGGTATACTCAAATATTTAGTTGACAAACGCAGAGGAATAAATAATACTACAACTTCTAAACTTACACTTGCAGTTAGTCTCTGTGTAATAGTTGGTTTGTTGATTGGTACAAGTATTAGTTATCATTATTTTTTCAAATCAAGAGTTATTCCAAGCAGTTGGCAATTCACGAAAATAGAACCGACCGAAGAAGCGGTTGAAAAGATTATGCTTTACGAAAACGGTAAACAGGAAATTATAGACCTGAAATCCGAAGAAGGAAAGGGAATGACAAGTTTACTTACCCGAAAACTTCATGAGGTAAATTTACAGGCAAGGTGTGTTTTCAGCGAGCAGGATATCCGGGAAATAAAGCAAAGAGATAGGGTTGTGGAGTTAATTTTCAAGAAACCAATAGATATTACGATTTCGCAATGGGTCGAGCCAGAAGAAAGATACCACATTTTCACGGATGAAAGAGGATACAGGATTTTGGAAAATGTTAAAAATGGTTTATTTATTCTGGAAGATAATTTAGGCGATGGCTTGGAAGCTCATATTTTAGTTGGTCATGAAATTGAAGAAAGAGTAGGCTACACTTGTTGGGCAATAAACATCAAAGAAGAAGGAAAGCCGGAATTAGATAAAAGTTGGATTAATGAAGTAAATAGATTAATGAAATAAACAGCAATTCATTATTCAAAAGATACTCGAGGGTAAACTCTTTGGAAAGCTTCGCTTTTCTATTTTTTGTTTCATTCAGAAAATGCAACAGTGAATAAACAGTTTGCCTTCGACTTGCCAAAATCAATCCAACTTACGGGCTTATTCTGGCTTAGGAATTTCTGCTGGTAATCCTTTTCTTTGTCTAATTTGTTTCACAACCTTTTCAAACAATTCATTTGGTAGTTTTTCAAAAACAATATCTATTAAGCTATAAAATCCTCTTCCACTTGTTGCTGACTTTAGAGCTGCATCAAATCCAAACATTTCAGCAACTGGCACTTTTGCAGTAATAACAGTTGCTCCATGTTCTTCACTTATATTCAAAACTTGTCCTCTTCTTCCTTCTATTTCTCTTATAGCGTTACTCATTACATCACTTGGAACATCAATTCTAATTATTTGTTTAGGTTCTAACAAAGTTGCATTTGCTCTAAGCATAGCTTGTCTTATTGCATATCTAGTAGCTGGCATTATTTGTCCAGGACCTCTATGAATAGAATCTTCGTGAAGTTGAGCATCAACCAATTTAACGATAACTTTTGTAACTGGCTCTCTAGCTAAAGGACCATCTTCCATTACTTCTTCAAAAGCATCTTTTATCATTTCAATAACTTCATTTAAAAATTGAACACCTCTTGTAGCATCTATGAAAATATTTCTGTTATGTATTAACAAAACTCTTTTCGCTTCTTCATAACTCAATCCATATTTTTCTAACTTTCTAAATAGTTCTAAATTTTTCTTTTTAACTTCTATTCTCT
The DNA here is from genome assembly GCA_002254545.1 of Candidatus Aenigmarchaeota archaeon ex4484_224. GTDB lineage: Archaea > Aenigmatarchaeota > Aenigmatarchaeia > CG10238-14 > EX4484-224 > EX4484-224. Next base: position 5,186 of record NJEA01000006.1, on the reverse strand, counting down.
CTGGTAATTTACCTTCTTTCATAGCTTGATAAATACTATCTGGCATAGGTTCAACAGTAAAGTATAACTTATTATGTTTGTTTGGTGATTTTCCTTCTACTACTGGAGATTTTGTTAAAACAGTTTCTCTATAAACAACAATAGGAGGAGACATTTCTACTTCAATTCCCATTTCTTTTAATTTGTTTTCAACTTTAGCTTCTAAATGCAATTCACCCAAACCAGAAACTAAATACTCGCCAGTTTCCTGATTTATTTTAACTTGTAAGGTTGCATCTTCTTTAGCAATTTTATTCAAAGCATTAATTAATTTTGGTAATTCCATTGGATTCTTTGGTTCAATTGATTTTGTTACAACTGGTTCAAATATATGTTTAATTTCAGCAAAAGGTTCGATTATAAAATCTGGTTCACAAATACTTTCTCCAGTATAAGCTTCTGGAATTCCAACAATAGCTACAATATTTCCAGCAGGGACTTCATCTACCGGAATTCTCTGAATTCCTTTATAAATTGCAACTTGTTGAATTCTTTTCTTTTTCCTATTTCCAATCAAATAAACTTCTTTTCCTTTGAAAACTTTTCCAGAAAAAATTCTTGCGGTAGCAACAAATCCAACATGTGGATCAGGAACCATTTTAGTAACAATTGCAGCTAATTTTCCATTTGCATCACAATTTAACAATTGTTTACCCATTTCAGAATTTAAATCACCCTGCCAAATTTTTGGAATTCTATATTTCTGTGCTTCAATTGGAGATGGTAAATGTTTAATTATCATGTCCAAAACAACTTGATGTAAAGGAGCAATTTTAGCTAATTCATCTTCTCTACCTTCTTGTGTTAATTTTATAATTTGTTTAAATGTTATACCAGTTTTTTTCATAAATGGAATAGAAATTGCCCATCTTTTATAAGCAGAACCAAAAGCGACACTTCCATCTTGAACATTTACTAGCCATTTTGTTTTAAATTCTTCATCAACATACTTTACAATTAGTTCATTAACTTGCCTAATAATTTCTTCAAATCTTTTCATCATCATTTCTGGTGTTAATTTTAATTCTTTTATCAATCTATCAACTTTGTTTATGAATAAAACCGGCTTAACTCTTTCTCTCAAAGCTTGTCTAAAAACAGTTTCTGTTTGTGGCATTATTCCTTCTACCCCACAAACCAAAACAATAGTTCCATCTACAGCTCTCATAGCTCTTGTAACATCTCCACCAAAATCAACATGCCCAGGAGTATCAACTAAGTTTATCAAATAATCTTTTCCTTCATAATTGTGGACCATGCTAACATTAGCACCATAAATCGTTAATTGTCTTTTTCTTTCTTGTTCATCAAACCAAGTATACATAACTTTTCCTGCCATTTCTTCAGCAAGCATTCCAGCTCCTGCCATTAAGTTATCAGTCAAAGTTGTGTTATGAATGAACAACCCGTTTGCTAAAAAGTTGTGAGTTTCTTCAACGGTAAAATCGTATACATATTTTTCATTAGAGATTGTCTCTATAGAAACAATTGGTAAGGGAATAATTGAATTTATTAATTGGTTTGTAAAGATTTTTGACATTCTAGCATTTAAGGAAAGTGAAGAGAGTTTTTGAGTTTTATAACTAACTGAAAATCCTATAATACTTTTGAAAGATTCTAAATCATTTTTACCTGAAATTTTAAGATACCAATATTTGTCTTTTTTTCTGATGTAAGAAAGAATACCAAACTTAAGCAAAAGTAATTGTATTTTTTTCAAAACATTTTCACTTGCAGATGTCAAAACTACTTGCTGATGTACATATCCATCGGTATCAAAATAACCTCTAAGGAAATTGGAAATAAATATAGATGGAAGATTGAAAAAGTAAGATGGGATATCAAGGTTTTTGGCTTTTTCTTTAAGTGGATATCTAAACAGAATTTCAAAAACTCGTTTTAATGTATTTCCACCATTTAGATAAATTCTTCTACATCTATTTTTATATTTCCTTAGTTTAGTTTTAATTCCAAAGATTCTTTCAGATATTTCTCTTACTCTGTTGAGTAGTAAATCATTTTCATTATCAAAAGTAAGATTAACACTTCCATCACCAAACATTAAACCAATTAGATAAAATAGCTCTAAGAAGTCTTGATAGGTTTTAGGTAGTTTTATTTTTGGAGAAGTTCTAGTACCATATCTTTTCAATCCCTTTCTATATGACAAGAATTCTATTTTATCATATGCAAAAGATTTTTCGTATCCAAAATATTCAATAATCTTTTTGTAGTCATTGAGTCTAAATCTACCTTTCCATACTCCATGATAGAATGAAAGAAATGGAAGTTTGGAATTAATAAATTTCCAAACTTTTTTTCTATTTGCTTTTATAATTTTTTCGTGTAGTTCTTTTCTAAAGGTTTTTTCCAAATAAACCAAAAATCCATAATCTTCAGATAACTTTTCGAAAAATAGTTCTTTTAATTCTTTTAGAGATAATTCTTTAGATAGAATCTTAGAAGGCGCAATTATCATATCCCCAACAGATAAATCTTTAGCTTCTATTTCTTGAATCTTATTGTTTGACCAGCAAATAAACTTGTGCATAGGCGTTACTTTTACTTCTCTACCATCAAGTAACTTTATTTTTATAAGTTTATCATCATTTCTAAGTCTCCAGACATACAGTATCTTATTTATCTCAATTTTCCCATCAAAAGTAATGCTCATTGTTTTAAATCCAAACTTGGATATATCATAGATTTCTTCGTTCTCATCTTTTTTTACAAGTTTTCCATATTTAGATGCAAGATCAAAAAATTCTTTAGCATTCAGAACTCTTCTTAAAGTTATAATTAGTGTATCTCCCGACACACATTTTCCATGATGAACATGAGAAGAAGTAGCAACATTTCTAATTCTAGTAGGATCTTTCATTACTTCTTTAACTCTTTCTATCATCGATTTGCTTGCCATTTCTATCACTTTAATGTAAATTTATTTTACTTGTTTTTACTTTTTTAAAATTTATCAAATTTAACCCATAAATTTGATTAATTTATCTAGCAGCTTCTGCTTCTTTTTCAATTCTTTCTTTTTCTTTTATAGCTTCACTTTTTGCAGGATTATTTTCATAAGCGCCAATAATTTCTTCAGCTAAGGCTTGGGCAAAACTTTTCTTTTTTCCAAAAGACTTTCTATAAGCAGCTTGAACTATAAATCTTAAAGCTAAATCAACTCTTCTTTGAGGACTAGTAACAACAGCTTTTCTAACGATTATTCCTCCAACCTGATAGCTAGCAATTTCTTCTCTTATAGCTGCATTTTCAATTGCTCTTACCAAAACTTCAATTGGATTTTTCTTCAATCTTTTTTCAATTATTTCAAAAGTTTTTTTCAAAATTTTATATTTACTTTCATAGTATCCGGTTGCTCTAGCAGAACTTATAACATGTTTTTTTCCTCTATGACCAGGAACCATAAGTTTTGTTAATAACCTCTCAACAATATTCATTTTAGATTTATGAAATTGGGTTTTTGCATGTTTACCTCTAGACTTTGGAACTATAAAAGGAGTTAAATTGATATATTTAGCTAGTCCAGGATCTTTTACTTCAATTCCTTTAACACTCCATTTTCCAAATATTTTAATTTCTTCATCCATTTTCTTTACCTAGTTGGCTTTTGTTTTTTACCTTTTAATAATTCACTTAAAGCAACTCCATTAACTTTTATTACTTTGTATCCAATTCCAGCCATAGTACCAATAGCTCCTCCTTGTGCTCCTCCAAGTTTTTCTATAATTACTTCATCATGTTCATCGATAAAATCAATTGCATGATTTCCAGGAACGAAAGCAGTAACTTGAACATTATTCTTAATTAATTGAACTCTTACAGCTTTTATCAAACCAGAAGAAGGATTTTTTTGTTCAATTGCTCTTTTTTCAATAACAATTCCTCTTGCTTGTGGAGCTCCTCCTAAAGGATCTTTCTTCCAAAGTTTAAGCTTTTTCCTTTTATATTCTTCCTTACTCCATCTAAACTTTTTCCTTTTTTTTCTTAATTGTCTTGCACTAAATTCTCCCATCGAAATCACCTAGCTTATATTGATAAAAGTTAATTTAAATTTTTTACTTTTAATTGATTTAAAAACTTTATCTAATAATCAAATTTTTGATTTTATGATTCCTTTCTAACAATTTTCTTAATATTTTTAAATTTCTTCCATTTCTTCCAATTATTGAAGGTCTTTCTGTTTTATCAACTTTAACAATAATAACTTTTTCATTTTGATTTTCAACTATTTTTATTTCTAAAGCTTTTGGAATTAAATTTTTTACAAATTTTTGAACATCATCTGAAAATTCAAAAATTCTAATTCTTTTTTTCAAAATCCTTTCAATATTTTTTATTTTAAATCCATTTTTTCCAATAACAAACTTAGCTTGATTTTCTCCAACAACAAAATAAACTAAATTATTTTCATTGTCAATTATACAATCCTTTACTGTTGCCCCTGATAAATTTTCAAACAAAGTTATCAATCTTATTGTTTCTGTATCAAATTGTATAGTCATACTAATCCTTTACTATTACAATTGTTGATACTGGATGTGGTCTTCCACATATAACTCCCAATTCTTTACTTGTTCCATCAAAAATTTCAACTTTTAATTTATTTAATTTTGCATTAAATTCAATTTCATTCTTATAACTTTCAGGAATATTTTTTGCAATAATAATTTTTTTAACTTTTCCTAACTTTAAAAATTTAATTGATTTTCTATAACCAAGAATAGCTTTTCCTTTTTTAATCGCATTTTTTACTTCTTTTTCAATTTTTGTCATACTTTAATTCCTTGTTAGTTGATTTTTAAATTTATTTCTCTTCTTTTTTTGTTTTTACTACTAATTCAATCATTCCAGTTCCTACTGGAGCAACTTTTCCAATCATAACATTTTCAAAAATTCCGGAAAAATCTTCAACCTCTCCTCTAATAGAAGCTCTAATCAAATGCTTAATTGTTTCTTCAAACAAAGCTCTAGATAAAACTGATTTCTTTCTTCCAGCAATTCCATATCTTCCTATTGGCATGACTTTTCCATAGAAAGTCATTATGTCTGCAACTAAAATTAAATGCCTTAAATCAACATCCAATCCTTGTTCTTGTAAAGTTTTAGAAGCTTCTCTTATTATTAAA
>NJEA01000005.1 GCA_002254545.1 Candidatus Aenigmarchaeota archaeon ex4484_224 | reverse complement strand
AAAAATATTGGATGGGACAATGGAGCATTTATAAAGGAAAAGATGAAAGAGAAAAAATTTTAAAAATTGATATGATTGAAAGTTTGTATTTAGCAAAACTTGGATTTAAATTTTTTGATAAAAATGGAAAAGAATTAAAATTTGAAAAAATGGTTAGAATTGTTAAAAGAAAAATTCCAGAAGTTGAAGATTTGTTAGATGTTTATGAAGATTGGAGAGAAAAAGGATATATTTTAAAAACTGGATTCAAATTTGGTGCCCATTTTAGGATTTATTTTCCTGGTGCATCTCCTTACAAAAAAGGAAAAGAGTGGATTCATTCAAAACATGTTTTACATGTTTTTCCAAAAAATGTTAAAATGAGAATGAGTGAATGGGCTAGAGCTGTAAGAGTTGCACATAGTGTAAGGAAAACTTTCATAATGGGAATTCCAAAGATGAAAAAAGAAGATTATTTGCATGAAAAAGCTCCAATTAATTTTTTTGCTTATCATAGAAAAGGAAATGAAATTGAAAAACCAAACAATGCTTCTCCAAGCTTTTTAGTAATGGCTTTAAGCGAAGATGAAGAATTGAGTGGAAAAGTTTTGGCTAGTGCTTTGGATAGAGCTGATGAGCTAGGTTTAAGATTGCTTTTGGCTATAAGCGATAGAGAAAGTAGTGTCACTTATTATTTGGCTAAAAGAATTGAATTGCCAAATTCTAGAAACAAATATTATGAAATTGAATGGTTTAACCCTTAATTTACTTTTTCTTTTTTCTTTTTGGACCAATTCTTCCAACTTTAGCTCCTGGTGGTTTCTTCCAAGAGGCAATATCTTTTTGTCTTGGTCTTTTACTTTTTCCTCCAAATGGATGATCTACAGGATTCATTTTTACTGCTGAAGTTCTTGGATATAGCTTACCTCTTGCATGCATAGCATGCCATTTCTTACCAGCTTTTACCCAAGGCTTGTCTTTCATTCCAGAAGCTGCTGGAACTCCAATCATAGCTCTACATCTTCCATCCAATTCAATAGTTCTATTTCCAGGCAAAAGAACAGTAACTTTCTTTTCCGATTTTCCAACAACTACTCCATAGCTTCCAGCACTTCTTAACAATTTAGGACCAGAGCCTGGCCTATTCTCTAAACAACAAATTTTTGTACCTTCTGGAATTTTTCTTAGCTCAACAACATTTCCAATTGCGATTTCTCCATCATACTTGATTTTTTGACCAACCATTATTCCTTCTGGTGCTATATGCAAAAGTTCTTTCCCATCTTCAAATCTTACAAGCATAACAGGAGCATTTCTTCCAGGATCATGGAATATATCTTTAACTATTCCTTCTATTTTTTTAGCTGAATGAAATTCAACTTTTCCAGCATACCTATGACTAGGTGCTCTATATCTAGTTCCTCCATGACCTCTTGCTTGTGCTATAATTCTTTTTCCCATAAAATCACCCAAGCTATGTAAATTATTGAAAATTTAGCTATATATAAGGTTTTTTATTCTTTGCAAAAAATCATTCCTCCTATTTCTCCTTTCATTCCTGTCTAAATATTCAATAAGCTCTAGTACATTACTTCTAATCTTCATAATTAATGGTGAACCTGAATGAATACAACTTCTATAATTCTTTATTAATGACTGAAAGCTTCCTTTAATTTTTTCAATTCTTTCTTTTGGAGAATATCCATCACTTCCTTTCATTTCGTAAATTCCTAATTCTTTAAACTCATTCTCAATTTTTATCAACTTCTTTGAAATTTCGTTTATTTTATCAACTCTAGGAGTAATTGTCCAGTTATATACTTCTTTTAAAAGTTTACTCAATTCATCGAGGGACCGTTGCCCCATATTGGTTCAATTTCTGATTAAAAATTTCAACTATTTAAATTTAACCAAACTTCAATTCTGTCTTTTTTCCTCGTTATAATTCCAACAATTTCTCCAATATCTTTTACATTGCTAGGTCTAATTCTTCCACCCTTATACAAACCTCCAAATTTTATATATCCCTCTTTTCCTAACAAATAAAGATATCCAGTTAAACTTTCTTCTTTTTTCTTAAAATAAAGATAAAAATGCTCTCCTTCTTTTTTGATTAAATAACTTCCTACCTTAATTTCTTTCTCAATAGAAATAACATTGCATTTTTTCACAAATTCCTTAACTCTTTCCAAAACAATTTTTTCATCGATTTCTTTGTCTATTGTCCAAAAATTTTCATTCAAATCTTTTGTAGAATAAATTTTGCTATTTCTAATTTCCTTTAAAATTTCCTCTAATTTCATGCTATTTCCATTTCTTTTTTCAAAACCTCAACTAATTTCTTTCTTTCTTCACTTTCTTCTTTCTTTTCTTCTTTTTTTACCTCAATTTTTTTCTCTTCTTTCTTTTCTTCAAATTTTATCGAAATTTTTGAAGAAATTTTCTGAGCAATCTCTTGCAATTTATCTTTGCTAACTTCTATTGGTTTATTCTCTATCAAAGGAATTTGATTTTCATAGTAAGGATATACCCTTAAATGAAAATGTTTGATTTGAGAAGGGAGATATCCAATTCCTACGAAACTTGCATTTAAAACTTCTTTAATAGTTTTAGCGATTTCAAAAGCAACTTTTGCAACTTTTAAGCTAAGGTTTTCATTTTCTTCAAAATTTTCATAATGTTGCTTGGGAATTACAATTACCATTCCTTCGCTTTTTGGATATATATCCAAAAAAGCCATTACTTCATTATCCTCCCAAACGATAAAAGAAAATAAGCTTTTGTTTGCAATTTTGCAAAAAATACACTCTTCCATTCTTCTCTAAAAATTAATTTCTTTTAAAATTTAAATCAATAAACTTTTAAATACAAATTTATCAATTGTTAGTAAGCAAAAAGTGGGAAAATGGTTAAAGAAGGAAGACCAAGAAGAGGAAGCTTAGCATTCTATCCAAGAAAAAGAGCTAGAAGAATTTATCCTTGGTTAGCTAGATATCCAGAAGTTGAGAAACCGAAACTTTTAGCTTTTGCTGGATATAAAGCTGGAATGACTCATGCTGTTATAATTGACAATGTAAAAGGTTCTCCAACTTTTGGAAAAGAAATTGTAGTACCTGTAACAATTTTAGATGTTCCTCCATTAAAAGTTATTGCTTTAAGATTTTACAAAAAAACTTCAAAGGGTTTGCAAGTTTATACCGAAGTATGGGCTAAAAATTTGCCTAAAGATTTAAAAAGAAAAATTAAGACAATTAAAGAAATTGACCATTCTAAGAAATTAGAAGAAATTGAGAAAGAAATTGAGAAAATTGAGAAAATTAGAGTTTTGGTTGCTACTCAGCCAAGAAAAGCTGGAATTAGAAAGAAAAAACCAGAAGTTTTTGAGATTGAGGTTGGTGGAAAAGATATAAAGGAAGTTTTTGAGTATGCTAAAAATTTGCTTGGAAAAGAAGTTAGTATAAAAGATGTTTTTAGAGAAGGGGAAATTGTTGACGTTATTGGTATAACGAAAGGTAAAGGTACTGAAGGACCAGTAAGAAGATTTGGAGTAACTATTCAAACAAGAAAAGCTACACAAAAAAGAAGACATGTAGGTAGCTTAGGAGCTGAAGGATTGGGAAGAGTTTTATGGACTGTTCCACAAGCTGGTCAAATGGGATATCAGAGAAGAACCGAATTGAATAAAAGGATTTTGGTTATTGGAGAAGATGGTTCAAAAATTACTCCTAAAGGAGGTTTAAAGAGATATGGAATAATTAAGGGAGAATATGTTTTGATTGAGGGTTCAACTCCTGGACCTAAAAAAAGATTAATTTTTATAAGAAGTGCTATTAGAGCAAAAACAAGATTTATGCCAACAGAAGTTAAAGAGGTGTATGTTAAATGAAAGTTCCAGTTTATGATTTGAATGGAAAAGCAATAAAAGAAATTAAATTACCTAAAGTTTTTTCTACAGAGCTAAGAGAAGATTTAATTTTAAGAGCTGTTTTATCAACTTTAAGCAAAAAAAGACAGCCTTATGGAAGTTTTGAAGATGCTGGAAAATTAACAGCTGCTCATTACCATGGGAGAAGAAGAACTAGATATTCAATGATGAATGTTGGAATGGCGAGAATGCCAAGATTGCATGGAAAAACAGTTCCTTGGCTTGCTTGGGTTGCTAGGTTTGTACCTCAAGCAAGAAAAGGAAGAAGAGCACATCCTCCAAAAGTTGAGAAAATTTGGGAAGAAAAAATTAATAAAAAAGAAAGAAGGAAAGCTATTGCAAGTGCTATAGCAGCAACTGCTATAAAGGAAATTGTTGAAAAAAGAGGGCATAAAATTGAAAAAATTGAAAAATTGCCAGTTGTTGTTGAAAATAAAATAGAGGAAATTAGTAAAACGAAGGAATTAGTTGAATTTTTGAAAAAAATTGGATTGGAAGAAGAACTTAAAAGAATTAAGAAGAAAAAAGTAAGAGCTGGAAAGGGGAAGATGAGAGGGAGAAGGTATAAAAAGAAAAAAGGACCTTTAATAGTAATTGCTAATGATAAAGGAATTTCTAGAGCAGCTAGAAATTTACCAGGAGTTGAAGTTGTGAGAGTTGAAAACTTAAATGCTTATTTGCTTGCTCCTGGAGGACATCCAGGAAGATTAACAATTTGGAGCGAAGATGCAATTAAAAAACTGGAAAAATTAAAGTTTGGTGGTTGAAATGAAAGATCCTTTTAAAATTTTAAAATATCCAATAGTAACTGAAAAAACAATTCTAATGATTGATAGGGATAATAAAATTACTTTTGCTGTTGATAGAAAAGCTAGCAAAAAAGAAATTAAAGAAGCTTTTGAGAAACTGTTTGAAGTAAAAGTTGAAAAAGTAAATACTTTGATCGATATGAAAAGAGGAATTAAAAAAGCTTATATTAAATTGAAAAAAGAATTTAGTGCGAGAGATGTTGCAACAAAACTTGGAATTGTTTAAAATTTAAATCTTTAACTTTTGTATTTTATTTGGGATAATAATGATTGAAGTAATTGATGCCCATCTTAATCTTTATCCATTGAATCTCGATGATATAGATTATTACGAAAGAGGAAAATTTCAATATTCAAAATTGGTAGAAAATTTGTTTGGAGACGGAATCAAAGTTATAGGAATTGGTATTGCTTGTATCGAGAAGAAAGGAATTAAAAATCTAAAAAATGCTTGGTATGGATATTTTTTGGATTTAACCTATCCAAACATTCCATCTTTAGATGAATTTGATTGGATATTTATTTACGATAATTCTTTGTTAAATAAAACAATTGTTACCAAAATATCAAACAAAATTGGAAGATTACAAATTCAAGCAAAGTACGAAACTTTCTTTCATAAAAAGAAAATTGAAGATTTAGTAAAAAGAGGTGTTAAAATTTATTTCGTTCATGGAATGTATTTGCTAGATTCCAAAAACAAATTGATTAAGGAAAATGATAGAAAATGGTTAGAAAATTTAATCAGAAAAAATAAAGATTTAATTTATTTGGGAACTAGTCCTTATGAAACATATTTTGAAGATAAATATTTTGCTCTTGCAAAAGAAATTAGCAAAAAACATCCTGAAAATTTAATTTTTGAAAGTAATTTCATTCCATATCCCTACTTAAATTTGACCTATCAGCTTGAAAAATTCAAAATAGTTAAAGAGTTATCAGAGAACGTTAGAGTTAAAAACGCTTTAAAATTTTTTGAAGATTAATTTTATTTATGAGATTTAGAAAAACAAAAATTTCAATAGAAGAAATTGTTGATGATATAATTTATTTTTTGCTTTCTGCTTTTCTTGGTTTATTAGTAGTTTTTATTTTTGATATCCATCATAGCTTCTACAAACCTCCTTACTATCCTTTCAAATTCATCTTCAACTCTTATGAACCTTACTTGATTAGATTTTTTGGAGCTGGAGTTTTAGGGCTCATCTGGATTAAAGTTTTTTTGTTTGCTTTAGAAAGAGGAACCTATAGAAAGATTAAGAAGTTTGTAAAACGCTAGGATCTTAATTGGTTCAAATCCAAAAGTTTATTCAAATAATTAATAATCTCGTACAAATTTTGTTTGTTTTCTTTATAAATTCTTTTCTTTGCATCATCAATTAGATTTAGTATTTCTTCTGTTTCTCTCTTATACTCCTCAAACCTTCTTTTTTCTTCTTTTTCTTTATTTTTAACTTTCCTAACTTCTTCGTTGTATTTTTTATAATTGTTTCTTAATTCTCTTCTTTCATTTTCTTTTAGACGAATTGTATATGTACTATTTCCAATTTGGAGATCAATTTGGTAATATCCTTTACCTAACTCATATTCTTCTAAAATTCTAATTTCTCCAAACTCTAGTCTATCAATTTTATTTTTCAGAATGTCAAAAATTTTATTATATTTTTTATAAACATCTGACTTTAGTTTACTTATTTTAGATCGATACTCTTCCTCTTTTCTTGCGAGCTCTTGTTTAGCTTCTTTTCTAAGAATATTAAATGTGGTCGCTATCAATTCGTATTCGTATAGCTGATTGATAGTTTTTACTATCTTTTGAAATATTGTAAATAAATCTTCGAGTATCTTATTTTCTCTTTTAGAAAGGCTATCTCTATATTTATCTTTTATACTACTCTCTGTTTGATATAACAATTGACTTATTTCATTTAATATCTCACTTGTTTTTTTCTTTTCAGCGACTTTTAACTGAAGTTCTCTTTTTGAGAAAAATAAGCTATTAATAAATTTTGCAAAATCACAAATCTCTTTTATCTCTTCGACTCTTTCTTTTATTTTATTCAAAAAACTGCTCATAATTTCCATTTTCTTATTTATTCTAAAATTTTAAATTAGTTTTTTGCCAATACATAATAGCTAGAAAATGAGAGAAATTAAATTTTTTGACGAAAAGACTAAAAAATTCTATAAGCTTGTTAAAACGAATACCTGGCCAACTTTAGAAATTTCGGGAATTCACATGCATAGAATTAAGGGAGTTGATCCAAAGAAAGATACTGAACTAAAAATTAAAAGTTTAGGAAAACTGTATGGAAATGTTTTAGACACTTGCATGGGTCTCGGTTATACAGCAGTTGTGGCTTCTAAATTTAAAAAAGTAAAAATGGTAATAACGATTGAAAAAGATAAGAATGTTGTTTGGATTGCCAAACAAAATTTTTATTCAAAAGAAGTCTTTAGCAATAAGAAAATTAAAGTACTAATCGGAGATAGTTTTTTGTTAATTAAAACATTTCCTTCAAGTTTTTTTGATTTTATTATTCATGATCCTCCAAGAATTTCTATTGCTGAAGAGCTTTATTCTTTAGAATTTTATAAAGAAATGTTTAGAGTTTTGAAAAGCAAAGGAAAAATTTTTCATTATGTTGGATATCCTGGCAAAAAGCAAGGGAAAAATTACTTGAGAGGAATTTTAAGAAGATTAAGAAATGCTGGATTTTCGAAGATCGAAAAAATAGAAGAGGCATTAGGATTGATAATTCGTAAATAGAAAGATTTTTATATAACTGTAATACGTATTACAAATCCCAAGCAAAAACAAAATTCAGAAAAAACAAAATTTAATTATGATAATAGCTGCTGTAAGCGATGTGCATAGCCCAATATATTATGAAGATTTTGTTAAAGCTTTGGATGAAATTAATGTTAAACCAGATTTATTTCTAATAGCTGGAGATATGGTTGAAAGAAGGATGCCAGAAGAATATTCAAAAATTTCTAATGCTTTGTTCGGAAAAATTACGTGCCCAATAATTGCTGTTTTTGGTAATACAGAATTTGAAGAATATAAAGATCAAATAAAATCATTAGCTAAAAACATAATTTTCCTTGATGATCAATCTTATTATCTTAACATAAGAGGTATATCAGTTGGAATTTTTGGTTCAACTGGAGCTTTGGATGAACCGACCAAATGGCAAAAAGCACATATCCCAAACATTGAAAGATTATATCAAGCAAGATATGAAAGAGCTTTTAAGTCTTTAGAAATGATGAAAACACAAATTAAAATTTTATTAACTCATTATGCTCCAACCTATGAAACTTTGAAAGGAGAAAATCCAAGAGTATATCCAAATTTGGGATCAAGATATTGGGAAAACATTTTCATTAAACTAAAAATAACTTTAGCGATTCATGGACATGCCCATAATGGTTCTCCAAAAGCTTGGGTAAATACTACTCCTATTTTTAATGTTGCCTTTCCGGTAAACAAAAAAATTGTAATAATAGATACAGAAAAAGATTTACTTCCGGGATTGAAAAAATTTGTATAATTTTTAATTAAAAAAATCATAACTTTTTTATGGAAAAACAAAAAATTTTAACTTTTTTTAAATTTTATTCGATCTTTCTCCTATTTCCCTTAATAATCAATTTACCATTAGAAATTCTCCACTCTTTCTCTGCAGATATCTTTGGAATTATAATTTTCTTTATAATTTTCAATTCTTTTGGCTGTTTCTTATTCTTCTTTAAAAACTTAGATTATAAACAAATGGGAATACTTTCTTTGATTTTCGGAATGTTTTTAGAATTTACTTTAATGAAGCCAGAATGGGTAATTCAATTTTACAATTTAATAATTCTGCCAGAAAATATAACAGCTCTTATAGTTTCCTCTATCTATTGGTTTCTTCCTTGGTCTTTACCTACTTTAACCATTCAAAAATTTCTTAAAAAGTAAATGTTGCCTTGCCCTGTCTACATGCTTCATCGAAAGCTTTTGCTCCCTCTGCATGAGCTGGCCAGGCAAGGCTAAATAATAATTATCCTTTACTTTATTAAATTTCTTTTTTCAAAAATTTTCTTATGGAATTTAAACCAAAACTTGAAATGAAGAGATGGTCTAAAGAAATTGAAAAGAAAATGCTTGAAACTTGGGAAAAAGAATGGTCAAAAATTTATTCTTTCAATATCAATTCAAAAAAACCAATCTTTGTTATAGATACACCCCCTCCTTATGTTGCTCCATTCTGGCATATAGGTGCAGCTATTAGCTATGCTATGCAAGACATGATAGCAAGAATTTTTAGAATGCTTGGTTTTGAAGTTTTATATCCAATTGGTTTAGATAGAAATGGTATTCCAATAGAATGGTATGTTGAAAAGTATGAAGGTTTATCTATAGCCAAAACTCCTAGAGAAGAATTTTTGAAAAGATGTAAAGAATTGTTAGATGAATATAGCATAAAAATGCTTGAATTGATGAAAAGATTTTTGATTTCTGGAGATTTTGAGAATGTGTATATGACGGATAGCGAGCAATATAGAAAAATTACACAAGCAACTTTCATTGAATTGTGGAAAAAAGGTTTGATATACAAAGATTTAAGACCTTCAAACTATTGCCCAAGATGTAAAACTGTAATTGCTGATAATGAAGTTTTGCATGAAAAAAGAAAAACAAAATTAGTTTATATAAAATTCAAAATTAAAAGAGAAAATCAATTTATTACAATTGCAACAACTAGACCCGAATTACTTGGAGCTTGCAAGCTAATAATTTTTAATCCAAATGATGAAAGATGGAAAAAATTTGAAGGAAAAATAGCAATAGTTCCTCTTTATGGTTTAGAAGTTCCTATAAAAGCAAGAAATGAAGCAAATCCAGAGTTTGGTTCTGGAGCTTTAATGGTTTGTTCTTATGGAGATTTAGAGGATGTTAAAATTTTGAGAGAAGAAAAAATTGAACCTACTATTATAATTGATGAAAATGGAATAATGAAAGATAAACTGCTTAATGGGTTGACAATAAAACGAGCAAGAGAAAAAATTGTTAAATTGCTAAAAGAAAGTGGATATATCGAAAAAATTGAAGAAATTGAGCACAATGTTCCTATTCATGATAAATGTAGAACTGAAATCGAAATTTTGGCTTTAGAAGAATTTTATTTAAAACAAATGGATTTTTTAAAAGATTTGCTAGAAATTCAAAAAGAAATTAAGTGGCATCCAGAATTTCATAGACAAAAATTAATTGATTGGATAAATTCTGTGTCTATAGATTGGCCAATTTCAAGAAGAAGGTTTTATGGAACCGAAATTCCAATTTGGTATTGTAAAAAATGTGGATATATCTATGTTCCTGAAGGTGGAAAGTATTATCAACCTTGGAGAGAAAATCCAGATATAGAAAAATGTCCTAAGTGCGGAGCAAATGAATGGATTGGTGAAACAAGAATTTTTGATACATGGATGGATAGTTCAATTTCAATTTTATTTATAACAAAATATATGCAAGATGAAGAATTTTTCAAAAAAACTTTTGAAAATGGAATTAAGTTAAGACCTCAAGGATATGATATCATAAGAACTTGGCTTTACTATACTTTGCTAAGAGTTTATCAATTGATTGGTAAAAAAGCTTTTGATCATATTTTTATTAATGGAATGGGTCTAGACGAAAAAGGAAGAAAAATGAGTAAAAGTTTGGGAAATGTTATTGAACCAGAAGAAGTTTTGAATGAAATTGGAGCTGAGCCATTAAGATTATGGGCAGCAATGGAATGTACAATTGGTTCAGATTATAGGGTATCCAAAGAAAAAATAAAGGGTACTTCAAAATTTTTAACAAAATTAATAAATATAGCAAGATATATTTCACAATTCCCATTAATAGAAGAATGGAAAAATTTGGAAAAAAGTGATGAATGGATAATTAACTATTGGTTTAAAATTAAGAAGGATGTAATCGAAAATTACAGAGACTTTGATTTCCATTTAGCTGCTCAATCTTTGTATAAATTTGTTTGGGATATATTTGCTTCTCATTATATCGAATTAAGCAAAAAAAGAGCTATGTTAAATGGTTTTGGTGAAAATGAAGCAAAAAGTGCTTGGTTTACTTTGCATTTTATCTTAAAAGAAATTTTGAAAATGTTTGCTCCTATAATTCCTGCAACAACAGATTTTATTTATAGAAAATTATATGGAAAATCTGTTCATTTAGAAGAATTTGGAGAAATTGGAGAAATTGATGAAAATTTAATTGAAATTGGGGAGAAATTAATTGAATTTAATTCAAAAGTTTGGAATTTGAAAAAAGAAAAGGGAAAAAGCTTAAAAGATAAAATTGAAATTGAAATTCCTTCTGAACTAAAAGATTTTGAAAAAGATTTAATTGCTATGCATAATATCATTTCTTCAAAACAAGCCTAACTCCTTTGTAAATTCCTAATAAATCATTTTCATCTTGGATATCTTCAAACTCCCAACCTTCAGCAGCTAGTGAAGCATTCATACTTCCAATGGAATTATATATTCTTTCCAAATCTTTATTTTCAAACACTTTATCTTTTGGATAAATTCTTACAAGATTCGAATCGTAATTTAACTCAAAATTTAATTCTAAAGAAGACAAATTATAAAGTAAAACAATCAAATATGCATTTTTCCTCCTTTCATCGTTTCTTGGCAAACTCACTTCTACATAAGAATTTGAATTTTGTGGATATCCTACCCAATTTTCATTTTTAATATACTTCCTCCCAAAAACAACATCCAAATTTTCAAAAATTTCTTCAATAGAAATTCTTTCAATTCCATCTATTTTAGACAATTTTTTAGATCTTTCAATTAATTTATAACTAACAGAATAAAATTCTAAAGAAAATCTTGGATATATCTCTTCTTCGATCTTTTCCTCTTTTCTTCTTTTCAATCTTAACATTTCTCTAAATTTAGAAAAAAGATATTTTTAAAATTTTCGCCATTAAAATTCAAATTAATTGGTGGTTTCCATGGAATAGATAAAAAAGAAAAGTTAGAACAATTAGAAAAGTTAGCAAAAAATTGTAAAGCTTGTCCTTTGTGGAGAAAAAGAAAAAACGTTGTTTTTGGAGAAGGAAATATAAGTTCTAAAATTATGATAATTGGTTTAGGTCCTGGCAAAGAAGAAGATAAACAAGGAAGGCCATTTGTTGGAAAGGCAGGAAAATTCTTGAATGATTTGCTTTCTTATGCTGGTTTAAAAAGAGAAGAAATTTATATAACAAATATTGTTAAATGCATCCCTCCTAACAATATGCCAACAAAAGAAGAAATTAAAACTTGTACTTCTTTGTTTTTAGATAAGCAAATCGAAATAATAAATCCAAAAATAATTCTTTGCTTAGGAAATATTGCAAAAGATTATATCTTCGAAAAATTTGGAATTGAAAACAAACCAATGAACAAAGTTCATGGAAAAGTTTTTAGAGTTAAGGGAAAAATAATAATTCCTTTGCACCATCCAGCAACTGCTCTGTATAGGCCAGATAAGAAAGATATATTAATCCAAGATTGGAAAAATCTTAAAAGCCAGTTAATGTGGTGGTTAAAATGAATGAAGAAGAAAAAATTAAGCTAAAGAAATTAATAAAGGAATTGGAAAAAATTAGAGGAAGGCATACAGAATTGGTTAGCGTTTATATTCCTGCTGGTTATAATTTAGTTGATGTTATAAATCAATTAAGACAAGAGCAAAGTACTGCTGAAAACATTAAAAGCAAAACTACAAGAAAAAATGTTTTAGCTGCTTTAGAGAAAATTTTACAACATTTAAAACTTTATAGAAAAACTCCAGATAATGGCCTAGTTATTTTTGCTGGAAATGTAAGTGAAGTAGAAGGAAGAAGTGATATAAGGCTTTGGGCTATTATTCCTCCTGAACCATTAGACACAAAAATTTATTGGTGCGATCAAGTTTTTGTTCTTGAACCATTAAAAGAAATGGTTGCTGAAAAAGAAATTTATGGATTAATTGTTCTGGATGGAAAAGAAGCAAGCATTGGATTATTAAAAGGTAAAAAAATTGTTCAACTAAAAAAAATTGATTCTTTTGTACCCTCAAAAACAATTAAAGGAGGTATGTGCGTAAGTGAAGATACATTAATTCTACTAGACAATGGACAAATAATTCCTATAAAAAATTTGAAAAATAACCATAAAATCTTAAGTTACTCATTTGAAAAATTTAAACCAATATTCACCGATTCTTTCGAAATTTTCAAACGAAAACCAAAGGAAGCTTACAAAATATTTTTCTCTTTCCCTTCATTTTCAATTACTTTAACACCAGAACATAAAATTTTTGTAGTAAATAAAAATGGAATTGAAGAAAAATTTGTAGAAGATTTAAAGATTGGAGATAGAGTTTTATTTATTTCTCAAATTAAACTCCAAAATAAAAATTATTCTAAAAAATCAGACAGATATCTATTTCAATTACTTGGATATATGCTTGGAGATGGTTCTTTTTACAAAAATAGAATACAGATTTATGACAAAGATTTAGATCTTATTAAAAAATATGCATCTATTGTTAAAAGGATTGTTAAAAAAGAACCTAAAATTTTAAAGAGACGAAATACCTATGAATTAAGAATCTACAGCAAAAAGTTTCTTTCATTTATTCAAAAAAACTATACTGAAATTGTTAAAAAAAGTAGAGAAAGAGACATACCATCGATTATTCTCCAATTACCAAATTCTATTTTAAAGTTTTTCATTAGAGGTTTATTCGATGCAGAAGGATATGTTGATAAAAAGACTGGAATTGGAATAAGAATGACAAACGAAAAAATTATTAGAAAATTACATCTTCTCTTTCTTAGATTTGGAATAGTTGCTAGTTTAAGAGGTCCTGACAAACACCAAAGATACGAATTAAGAATAACAAACCCAATTTTCTTAAAACAATTCTATTTAAAAATAGGTTTTGGTTCAGAAAAGAAAAACAAGAAGCTAAAAGAAATTTTAAGGGAGCCAAAACACAGTTTATCTTTTTCTGTTCCTATAAATGGAATATTTCTCAGAAAAATACTAGAAAAAAATGGAATTAGAAAAGAACATTTAAAAAGATATGGAATGTTTCTATCAGGAAAAAGAGGCATATCTTATCCTGTTTTTAGAAAGTTGGTAGGAGAAATCAAAAAATTAAATAAGATTTCTCCAAATGAGCTTAAATTACTTAATCTATTTCTTTCTTCTTCACTAATTTCACCTATAGTCAAGAAAAAAATAAAAATTAAAACTAAAAAGACTTTCTATGATCTTTATATCCCCAATTTTAACTGCTTCATTGCTAATGGATTGGTTGTTCATAATTCACAAAGAAGATATGATAGAATTAGAGAAGATGCAATGAATCAATATTTGAAAAAAGTTGGAGAAATTTCTTCAAAAATTTTTGAAGAAATAGAAAATTTAAAGGGAGTTATAATTGGAGGTCCTGGTCCAGTAAAAGAAATGTTTTATGATGGAGACTATCTTAAACCTCAAATCAAACAAAAAGTTTTAGGTGTTAAAGATACTGGATATACTGGAAGGTATGGTTTAGAAGAATTAGTAAAGAGATCTGATGATTTATTGGAAAAAGCTGCAATAATGAAAGAAAAAAAATTGTTAAATAGATTTTTCAAAGAGCTTAGAATGGATGGAAAAGTCGTTTATGGCTTTGAAAATACAATAAAAGCTTTGCAAGCTGGAGCTATTGAAATTCTGCTAATATCTGAAGATTTTGAGTATATAAAAGCAAAATTTGTTTGTAATAAGGGACATGAAAAGGAAATTATAATGAGAGAAAATGAGAAAAAAGAAGTTAGATGTGATATTTGTGGAGAAAGAATGAATTTAGTTGATAAGAAAGAAATTTTGGATGAAATTGAAGAAATTGCAAAACAATTTTCAACAAAAATTGAATTTATTTCAACAGATACAAACGAAGGAAAACAATTTAAAGCTTTAGGAGGAATTGGGGGAATTTTGAGATTTAAAATAGAGTAAAAGAAATTCTTTTGCGTTTTCTTCATTAAAAACTAACATAACCTTTCTATTTCTTCTTTCAACAACTATTCCTAAATCTTTACAAACCATTAAAATTCCATTCTTTAAAAGAAATTCTTTTGCGTTTTTTATCTTCTCGTCTTCAAAATAACCTAAACTTTCCAAACTTCTCTTAACTTCCTCTCTATAAATTTTAAGAAAATGCATAGCAGCATTTCTCCCATTGTAAATGTTTCTTGAAGATTTAGAATTGAAATAGATATGTAAAGATCTTTCTAAACCAACTATTAAAGAATAGAGAGCTATTTCATTATATCTTCTATATTCTTCTAAAGAAGTGTGTGAAGTTAAAATAGAGTTTCTCCAGTTTGTTAAAATAGAAGAATTTTCAATTAATTCTCTATATTTTTGAATTATCTTGTTCAAAGAGATCTCCAACTTGCCCTTCATTTAATAAAGAAGTAATTAATTTAAAGCTTACTGATTGGCAACTTAAAGAATTCAATAGCATTTAAATCTGTTTGTCTTTCAACCTCCTCAAAACTAATTTTCTTTATTTCAGCAATTTTTTCAGCCACAACTTTCACAGCAATTGGCTCATTTCTTTCATAAATTCCTTCTAAAATTCTTTTTGGAGAATTCCAAGGAGCATCTGTTTCTAGCATAATTCTTTCTAATGGCATTTTTTTAGCAATTTTTTTATGATTTTTATTCCTTAGGATCACAGGATTTATAGAAACGTACCACCCATTTTCTTTAACTTTATCAACAAACTTATGACACATAAACATATGCAAATGAACTTTTTTCGCATTTTCTTCTTCCAAAATTTTCAAACAATCTTCACAAGCATTTCTTATGTGAACTGTTATTGGTTTTTTAATTTCTTTTGCAAAATTAATCATTTTTCTAAACAATTCTTTCTGTTTTTCTTGCCATTCTTTCTCTTTAATCCAATAATAATCTAAACCAATTTCCCCAATCGAAACAATTTTATCTTTGTTTTCTTTTATCAAATCCAAAAAATTATCAATTTCATTTTCCTTTAATTCTTTAATATATTCTGGATGAATTCCAACACTAGCAAACACATAATTTTTATATCTTTCAACAATTTCCATAGTTCTTTCAAAATCTTTAGGATGAGCACAAGAAGTTATTATAGCAATTAAACCATTCTCTTTAGCTCTTTTTATAACTTCATCTAAATCTTTTTCATAATCTTTTTGCTCTAAATGACAATGAACATCGATCATAAAAAACAAATTAGAAAATTTTTTATTTAAATTCTTCTAAACTCAAAAAATAATTTATGATGGAAACAGTAATGACAATCTTAAATAACTTTTACTTACAAACAATAGCATTCCTTCCAAATCTAATAGCATCTTTAATTCTTCTAATAATTGGTTGGATAGTAGGAGTAATAGTAAAAAAAGTAACAAAAGAAATTCTTAAAGGAATAAACTTAGATAAAATGGTCTTTGGAAAAAGAAAAACAACAATAAGTTTAACAAATATTATTGCTATAATATTTGAATGGACGATATATCTAGTATTTATACAAGCGGCTGTTCAAGTTCTAGGAATTCAAGCATTAGTAGATTTCTTAAATGGAATTTTATCATTCATTCCTGGTTTAGTAGAAGCTGTGATTCTAGTAGTTGCTGGATACTTGCTAGCGGAATATGTTAAATTACAAATAGAAAAAAGTGAAATGACTTATTCAAATATAATAGGAACAACTTTATTTTTCATAATCTTGTATGTTTCAATAGCATTAGCTTTACCATTGATAGGAATTGATCCATTCTTAATAAATGCGATATTGCTAGTAATTTTAGGTTCATTAGGAGCTGGAGCAGCAATAGCAATTGGTTTGGGACTAAAAGATGTAGTTAGAGAATTAGCAATAAAACAATTAAAAACAAAAAGAAAAAGAAAATAGCTTAGCTCTCCTTTTTATTCTTTTATTGAAGGTTCTAGAATTATTGCTTCAGATTCTTTTACTAATTCTTTAAACTTTTCTGCATCTTCTTTACTTCCAACAATTTTACCCCAATGCATTGGAATAGCAATTTTTGGTTTAAATTCATTTACAGCTTCCGCTGCTTCTTTGTAATCCATTGTATATTTTCCGCCAACTGGAAGCAAAGCTATATCTATATTTTTAAGACTTTTCATCTCTGGAGTAGCATCCGTATCTCCTGCGTGATATATCCTAACTCCTTTAATTTCCAAAATATATCCAACCCATCCTGAATCTTTTGTGTGAAAAGCTTTGTTTAAGTTATAAGCTGGAATTGTCTCTACTTTAATTTCATCTATTTGTTTAGAATCATTTGGCACTACTGTAATTACTTGAACACCAAACTTATCAAGCTTAGCCAAACAATCTTCTGTTGCTATGATTTTTGTTGTTTCTTTTATTAGTTTTCCTATATTTTCTAAAGCACAATGATCATAATGTTCATGTGTAACAAAGATATAATCTGCCTTTTCCGGTTCTTTAGGAATTACAAAAGGATCAATGTAGATTGTTTTACTATCGTACTTTATTTTGAATGATGCATGTCCAAGCCATTCTATCTCAATTCCTTTATATTCAAACTTTTCCATAATTTTCATTCGAATTTCGTAATTTAAAACTTTTACAAAAATTTCTTTTTTGAAAAACTTCAATTACTTTTTCAACTTCCTTCTTCAATTAAAATTGCATTTATAACTCCATCTTGTCCAGGTCTAGAAGTAACCTTAGCTAAACCAATTTCAGTTTTAATAATCGTTCCCTTTGTTATTATATTACTTCTAACAAATTGTGGATTTGCAGGATTTTTCAAAACAGCTTCTATTTTAACTTTTTTTGTTTTATTTTCCTTTGGAACAAAAACATTTGCATAATTTCCATAAAATAATCTTATTTTAATTCCTCCTCCTTTTATTTTAATAGTTTTTCTTTTTTCCTCTCCTAATTTTGTAAAAGTTGGATATCTACCAAGTTCTCTTTTTCTTTTCTTTCTATGTTGCCTAATTTTTCCTCCAGTAATTTTTCTTCCTATATCTCCATGCCAAATTGCCATAAAATCACTTATTACATTTTTATTTAAATTTTTTATTTTAAACACTTTTAGAAATTAATTTCTCGAGATAAGAAAAAATTTAAATTTATAAATGAAATTTAAGTTAAATTAAATAAGAGGTTTAAAAATGCCAGATAGACCAATAGATGCACTAGATAAAGCAAAAGGAAAAAGAGTTTTAGTAAAATTGAAAAATGGAGAAGAAATTACTGGAACATTAAGAGCTTTGGATTTACATTTGAATATTTGGTTGGATGATGCAGAAATCCAAAGAGAAAATGGAAAGTTAAAAGTTGATAGAATTTTGATAAGAGGGGATACAATCGTTTATGCCACACCTTCTGAAGTTTAAAATAAGAACTGCAAATTATAAAGATTTGGATTCTATTGTTTTACTTTCCAAAAAGCTAAATATTTATCATCAAAAATTTGACAAAAGATTTACAATAAGAAAAGAATTTGATAAAGAATTTAGAAAATTTTTAAAAACAAATTTAAAAAAGAAAAATTTTAAAATTCTTGTTGCTGAAGTAGATGGAAAAATTGTTGGATATTCGATTGGAAAAATAGAAAAAACTGCTCCAGCTTATAAGGAAAAGAAAATTGGAAAAATTACAGACACTTTTGTTCTTGAAAGATATAGAAAATATGGGATTGGATCAAAATTTCTAGAAGAATTAATTAAATGGTTTAAGAGAAATGGAATAAAAGAAATTGAAGTTTCTGTTCATGTTAAAAACAAAACTGGATTAAATTTTTGGAAAAAGCAGGGATTTAGAGATTTTACGATTAAAATGGTTAAAAGAATTTAAAAAAGTAAAAAATTTTTAAATCATTTTGATTCAATAATTTTTACATGGTAAAAGGAACTCCTTCAATGGGTAAAAAGAATAAAGTAATTTTTATAAGATGTAGAAGATGTGGTCATGTTTCATATAGAATTGACAAAAAATATTGTACCCATTGTGGATATGGAAGAAGTAAGAAATTAAGAAAATATAATTGGAGGAGGAAGAAAAAATGAGTGAAAAGAAGATTAAACCTGAAGGAATTTGTCCTTATTGTGGAAAAGAAATTTATACAAATTTTGAAGAACATGTAATAGTTTGTAAACTTGAAAAAGGATATCTTTCTTCTGTTTAAAATTTAAATAACCTTTTATGAAAGTATTATTTTAGCTGGGCCCGTAGCTCAGCCAGGTAGAGCAGCGGGCTTTTAGCCGATGAGCTAAAAGCTTTGATAAAAAGATGAAAGGGAAGATACCCGTTGGTCGCGGGTTCGAATCCCGCCGGGCCCATTTTTAGGATGAAAAACTTTGAATAAAACAAAGAAAATTATTTAAGCCATTTAAAGTTATTGGATTAAAATAAAACTATGGTAAATTTAATTGTAATTTGTGGACATACTGGGGTTGGAAAGACAACTATAGGAAAAATGATTTCTAAAAAATTAAATTACGTTCATATTAAAGGAAGTGAAGTTGCAGAGGAAATAAAAGAAAATGTTGGAAAGATTTGGCCTTATGAATTTAGGAAAAGATTATATGAAAAAATGATTGAAAAAGCTAAACCATTCCTAAAAAATAATGAATCAGTTATTTTAGATGCTGTCTTTGATCTAGAAGAATTCAGATACAAAGCGAGGAGACTTGCTAAGAAATTTAATGCAAATTTTATTTTAGTTAGAGTTATTTGTGATGAGAAGATTGCTAAAAAAAGAATTAAGAAAAGATACAAAGAAAACCCAAATATACCACATCTAAAAATTCATAATCTTCGAAAGAAATCTTTCCAACCAATTAAAGAAACTCATTTTGTTATTAACAACTCCTATAGCTTAGATATTTTAAAAAGAAATGTTGAAAAACTAATTTTTTTCATTTCTAAACTATAACTTTTTCTTCTAAACAAAAAATGAAAAGAATAGTTTAAAAAGTATTTAAAAACTTTTTTAACTTCAAATAAAATTAAATTAGAACACTTAATTATGGAAATTAAAATTCCTCAATCATTTGAACAAAAATTTTCTAAATTACTTGGAAATGAATATAGTAATTTTATTTCTGTGCTTTATGTCAAACCAAGAAAATCTATAAGAGTAAATACTATTAAGATTTCAAAAAATGAACTAATCAAAAGATTGAAGAAAAAAGGTTTAAAGTTAAAACAAGTTCCTTGGTATGAGTTGGGATTTTGGGTAGAAAATTATCCTGAAGTTGATCCTGCGAAATCTTTAGAATTTTTCCTTGGATATTTTTACATTCAAGAAGCATCAAGCATGATCCCTCCTTTAGTTCTTGATCCAAAGAAAAACGAATATATCCTAGATATGTGTGCAGCTCCAGGTTCAAAAACAACCCAAATGGCACAAATGATGGAAAATCAAGGAATTATTTTAGCTTTGGATGATAGTTTGAAAAGGTTACAAGCATTAAGAGTTAACATTCAAAGATTAGGAATTAAAAATGTTGTTGTTGCCTTAATTGATGCAAGAAAGTTCTGGAAAAAAGGAATAAAATTTGAGAAAATTTTGCTTGATGTTCCTTGCTCAGCTTCTGGAACAATAATTTCAACTTATTCTGTTCTAAACACATGGTCTCCAGGATTGGTTAAAAAATTATCAAAATTGCAAAAGCAATTAATTATTTCTGCTTATAAAAGTTTAGAAAATGATGGAATTTTAGTTTATTCTACGTGCTCTATAGATCCGGAGGAAAATGAAGAAGTTATTGATTTCGCAATTAGAAAGCTTGGAATGGAAGTTGTTGGAACAAAAATTAGAAATTTGAGATATAGAGAAG
>NJEA01000020.1 GCA_002254545.1 Candidatus Aenigmarchaeota archaeon ex4484_224 | reverse complement strand
AAAGATGTTTACCTTTATGAAAAAAAGATTTTATTTGTTAAAAATCCTAACGAATACATAAATGATTCACAAAGAAAAAGAGCAATTGAATTTTTTGAAAGAATATGGAAGTATTTTGGAAAGTCTTCGATCAAGTTTGAAAAGAATAAAAAAAGAAAGTTTGAAGATTTTGGAGAGTTTTTAAAATCTATTAAAAAAGATTTTGGAAGTTATCAAGAAAGAAGAAAAGAATTGCTTGCAAAAGGAAGGAAATGGTTTAAGAATAGAGTAGAAAAATGGAAAAAGTATAAAGTAATTCCTGAAAAAAAGTTTAAAGATTTGGAAATTATTTATCCAGAAGGTAAGACCTTTAAGTTTGGAAAAACTAAAATAAAATTTTCTGAACCAAGATTTCATGGAATTGAATATTCTAGAACGGGATGGGTTTTTTCTTTAGTAGTAGAAGAAGGAAGAAAAAAATTTTTGTACACAAGTGATTTGAACGGACCAATAATAGAGGATTATGCTGACTGGATAATAAAAGAAAATCCAAATTTTTTGGTAATAGATGGACCAATGACTTATATGCTTGGATATACCTTAAACCGAACAAACTTAAGAAGAGTTTTAGAAAACATGAAAAGAATAGTAGAAAAGGTTAAGTTTGAGATTTTGATTTGGGATCATCACCTTACACGAGAGCCATTATTTAGAAAACATACTGAATTAGTTTGGGAAATTGCAAAAAAGAAAAAGAAGAAAGTGTTAACGGCTAGAGAATTTAAGTTTGGGAAAAAGCCTGTTGTTGAATCATTTTCTTAAGAAAATAAACCATAGTAAAAAAATTAGAACTAATATCGAAGCGAATAAAGAAAATAAAATGAATGAATTAACTAACAAGAATTTTCCGGTAAAAGGAATAACTATTGCTGTATGAGAAGTTATGTCTGGATATGCAATTGGTAAATTTTCTTCGAGTAATGAAGTTAGAAATGAAAGTTGAGAATGAACATAATAAAATAGAAAAATAATTAGCAAAAAATTCATTAAACTTATCAAATGCCAAAATTCAATTTTTCTTTTCATTTTTCTCCCTTCTTTCAGGCCTTAAAGTTGGAAATGCTATTACTTCTCTTATTGAATCGTTATTTGTTAAAAGCATAACTAATCTATCTATTCCAATTCCTAATCCACCAGTTGGAGGCATTCCATATTCTAAAGCTCTTATAAAATCTTCATCCATTTCATGATATTCTAATCCTTCTTTTCTTCTTTTCAATTGTTCTTCAAATCTTTTTCTTTGATCTATTGGATCATTTAACTCGCTAAATGCATTTGCAATTTCCAAACCTCCAATAAATAATTCGAATCTTTCTGTAAATTCAGGATTTTCTTTCTTTCTTTTTGCTAAAGGAGAAATTTCTACTGGATAATCGATTACGAAAGTTGGTTGGATTAAATTTGGTTGAACAAATTCTTCAAAAAATAAATCCATTAGATCTCCTTTACTCATTTTTTCATTTACTTCTAATCCTTTTTCTTTTGCAAATTGTAAAATTTTTTCTTTTGAATCTTTTTCAAAATCTATTCCTGTATATTCTTTAATTATTTGAACTAAAGAAACTCTTTTCCAAGGTTTTGATAAGTCAATTTTATTTCCTTTAAATTCAATTTCAAGACTTCCCAAAACTTTTTTTGTAACAAACTTAATCATTTCTTCCGTTAAATTCATTATATCGTTATAGTCAGCATAAGCCCAATAACATTCTAAGCTAGTAAATTCCGGATTATGTCTAGAATCAATTCCTTCATTTCTAAAATTTTTTCCAATTTCATATATTTTTTCAAAATTTCCAACAATCAATCTTTTCAAATAAAGCTCAGGGGCAATTCTTAAATACAAATCTATGTCTAATGCATTATGATGAGTAATAAATGGTTTAGCAAATGCACCTCCATAGATAGGTTGCAAAATTGGAGTTTCAACTTCCATAAATCCTTTACTTTCTAAAAACTCTCTTATAGCTTTAATTATTTTACTTCTTTTAATCAAAGTTTCTCTTGCTTTTTCATTGACTAAAAAATCAACATATCTTTGTCTATATCTTTTTTCAGCATCTTTTAAACCATACCATTTTGAAGGTAAAGGTCTTAAAGCTTTTGCTAAAATTTGAAAATCTTTTGCCCAAACTGTAAGTTCTCCTCTAACAGTTTTTCCTGGATATCCAACAATTCCAATTATATCTCCCATATCTAACAAATCTAATAGCTCAAATTTTTTCTCAAGAACTTTCTTTTCAAAAGCAATTTGAATTCTTCCATATCCATCTTTTAAATCGATAAACCAAATTTTTCCATGCCTTCTAATTGCAAAAATTCTTCCAGCAATTTTAACTTCTATATCTTCAAGTTTTTCATCATTTTTAATTTTTTGTTCAAATTGTTCTCTTAGCTGAATAGAAGTATGAGTTCTTTCAAATTTTGTAATTGCAAAAGGATCTAATCCTAATTTCCTTAGTTTCTCAAGCTTCTTAATTCTTTCTTCTCTTAATTTTTCTAGGTTAACTTCTTCCATAAACATTAATTTAAAAAAATAAAATTAAATTGTTTAAAATGAAGTTTGAATGCATAAAATGTGGAATTTGTTGTAAAAATTTAATTGGAAAAATAAAAGAAAGTTCTTTGTTAGCTAGTGGAGAACATTTAAATGCTGTATTTTTAGCTCAACCAATAGATAAAATTGGGTTAAGCGTTTTTGATTGGGAAAAAGAAATTATGGAAGAAGAAGGTAGAAAATTGAATATCCAAGTAAGATTTTTACCTTTGCATTTTTTGGTTGATAAAATAGATGAAAAAGCTGTAGTTTTAAGTTGGATGTTAAGTCATATTAATTGTCCGTTCTTGAAAAATGATGAATGCTTAATTTATGAAAAAAGGCCTTTGATTTGTAGAAGTTATCCAATAACTTTTTTAGAAATAAAAAAAAGTTTTGATGGGTTTGATATTGATATAGAAATTTCTAAAGAATGTCCAAAAATTGTAGAAATTGAATTTGATGAAAATGTTTATTTTGATGAGTTTGTTAGAAAGTATTATGAAATTTATGGGGAAACTTTTAAAGATGCTGTTTTGCTATTTCTAGTAAATTCTTTTGTTAGAAATTTAATAAAAATTTTGATTGAAAAAGATTTGATTTTTGTTGGAAGAATAGAAGAAATTAATGTTAAAAAAATGTTTGAACAAAAAGTTGGATTTGTTGATTATTTGGAGGAAAATAAAATTCTTGGAAGAAATGAGTTAAAAGAAAGTTTGAAGAATTTGGAAAGAATTGCTGAAAGAATTGTGAAAGGTTAAATTTCAAAAAATTTTATTTTTGTTCTTTTTAAGCAATCTTCTATCAATTTTTCTTTTTTATCAATTTTATTTTCTAAGTTAATTACATCTTCAATTTTAGATTTTGTTATAGGATGGGAGCTTGAAATTATTGGACAAACTTCTTTGTAAGGAATTATTGAAATTTCATAAGTTCCAATTTTTTTCGCAATTTCAATAATTTCTTGTTTGTTTAAACCAATCAAAGGTGTTAAAATTGGAAAAATGGAAGAAGAATGAATTGAATAAATATTTTCTAGAGTTTGAGAAGCTACTTGTGCTAAACTATCTCCAGTTACTAAAGCTTTAGCATTTTCTTTTTTTGCTATTTGATTTGCTATTTGAATTATAAATCTTCTAAACAAAATCATTCTATAGGCTTGAGGAATTTTTTTAACCAATTCTTTTTGAATTTTCTCAACAGGTATTAAATAAAGTTTTGATCTAAGCTGAAATTTTGTTAATTTTTTCACAATTTTTTCAATTTTTTTAAGATCTTTTGGTTTGTTGAAATTTGGATTATAGAAGTGAACAAAAATTATTTGTGCACCTCTTTTCATTAGCAAGAAAGAAGCTACTGGACTATCTATTCCGCCAGAAAGCAAAGAAATTATTTTTCCAGAAGTGCTTGTTGGTAAACCACCAATTCCCTTAATTTTTTTTGTGTATAGAAAAGATTCTTTTTCACAAATTTCAACAAATAAAATTATTTCTGGATTTTTAACATCAACTTTTTTCTTTAGTTTTTTAATGATGTATTCTCCCAAAATTTTATTTAATTCTAATGAATTTAGAGGAAATTCTTTGTAAGATCTTTTAGATTCAACTTTAAAACTTTCAAACTTTTGTTTTTTAAGAAGTTTTAAAGAAACTTTTTTAATTTTTTCTAAAGATAATTCTGTTTTGATTGAAAAGGCAAAATACTCAATTCCAGGAAAATTTTTTAAAATTTCTTCAATTTTTTTATATTTTGGTTTTTTTGGCAAATCACAAATAATTCTTCCATATCTTCTATAAACTTTTTTAACTAATTTTTTCAAAGCGAATCTTAAATTTTCGATTAACTTTTTCTCAAAAAAATCTCTATTTTTTCCCTTAATTCCAATTTCCCCATAATGAATTACAATTGAATTAAACATTTAATCCCCAAAATTCATTTCAACTATTTGCTTATTTAAATCAAACTCAACTTTTCCAAAAATTTTGCAAAAAGAACAAATTTCTTGATTTGTTGGTTCTCCACAAATTTTGCATTTTTTTATTTCTTCCTTTTCTTCAAATTTTTTAGAAATTTTAATTAAAGAGCTTAAGAGTTGTATTTTAAAATTTCTTCCGAATTTTTCTTCAAAGAATTTTGTAAGTTCATTCCATTTTTTAATTTTTTTCAATTTAATTGGAGTATATGGACAAAGGTTTTTTGCAATAGGGATATTTAAAGAAGAACAAAATTGTTTTGTTTGAGAAGATGTTATGAAAAAGAGAGGTCTAATTTTTGTTAAAAGTTTTGGATGGTTTGATTTGAGTTTTGGTAAAAATTTTGAAGTCCAAGAATAGTTTTTACTAACTAAATTTTTCAAAGAAAATGTTAAAAAATCATCTAAATGATGACCAGTAGCTAATTTTGTAGCTCCAAGCTCTCTAGGAATTTTATTCAAAAGATATCTTTTTGTTAACCCACAAATACTGCAAATTGGTCTTTTTGATTTTCTAGAAATTTCTTCAATTTTTTTACCAAGAAAAGAAGCATCAAAAATTATTAAATTAACTTTTGCTAGTTCTGCTTGTTTTTCAACAATTTCTTGAATTTTTTCAAAGTTTGGATATCCCAAGTTTATAAAAAATGCTTTAAGTTGAACATCCAAATTTTTTTCTTGGATAAATTCTTTTAAGAGAAAAAGAGCTGAACAACTATCTTTTCCACCACTTATTGCAACAAAAATTCTATCATTTTCTTCAATTAATCCAAATTTTTCAATTGTTCTAAAAACTTTTTCCTTTATTTTTTGAATAGAACTCATAATTAAATTTGAGTTTTTATGTTTTAAGAAAATTCATAAAAAATTTCATATTTTGTGGGGTTGTGCGGTTTTTTAATTTTAATTTTTCTAATTTTTCTATCTTTTTCTAACTCTTTTAAAATTTCTTCAACTACTCCAGGATGTTCAAACTTTTTAACAATTTCCCTTTTGCTTAATCTTCCTTCTTCAAGCATTTTCAAAATTTCTTTTTTGATTCTCATATTCATTTTTATTTTCTCAATTTCTTTAAAAAATTTTAGATGAAAATGGAAGAATTTTATGAGTTTGTGAAAAATAGAAGGTCTATTAGAAAATTTTTAAGCAAAGAAGTCGAAAATGAAAAGATTGAAAAAATTTTAAAAATAATGAAAGAAGCTCCTAGTGCTGGAAATTTACAGGCTTATAAAGTTATAATTGTTAAAAATGAAAAAATTAAAAAAGAAATTTGCAAAGCATGCTTTCATCAAAAGTTTATAGAAGAAGCTCCTTTAGTTTTTGTATTTTTTGCAAAACCAAAAATTTCTTCAATATATTATGGAAAAAGAGGGACATTTTATTCAATTTTAGATGCAACAATTGCAGCAACTTATGCAATGTTAGCAATTCATTGTTTAGATCTTTCAACTTGCTGGGTATCGGCTTTTAATGATGAAGAATTAATTAAAATTTTAAAAGAAGATGGAATTCCAATTGCAGTTTTTCCTATTGGATATCCAGCAGAAAAACCAAAACATCCTGGAAGAAAAGAATTAAAAGAATTAGTCAAAGAGATTTCATAGAAGCTAAAAGCTTTTTTCCAATCTTCTTTTCATTTTTCTTTATTTTTTCCAAAATTTCTTTAAGCTTTGATTTTGCTTCTTCCAAAACTTCTTCTATACTTTTATTTCTTTTCATTATTTCTTCCATTTCTTCTTCAAATTTTCTTGTCAAATTTTCGCTTAAAACTTCTGGAACAAATTCTTCTAAGGTTTTAACCAAAGCTTTTCCTAAATTTGTAATTCTAATCGATTTTCTTCCTTCTAAATATTTCCTTTTATAAAGGATATCCAAAATTCTACTTCTAGTACCTTTTGTTCCTAACTTTCTTTTTTCCATTTCTTCTAAAAGTTTTCCTTGATTATATCTAGAAGGTGGTTTTGTTTTATCTTTTATTAAATTAATTTTTTCTATTTTGATTTTTTCTCCTTCTTTTAAAGAAGGAAGGATTTTAATTTCTGGTTTTACAAAAGAATAAATTTTGTACCATCCTTCTTTTTCAAAAAAAGAGCCAGAAGCCTCAAAAAGATAAGAAGAAACTTTTATTAAAACATTTGTTTGAATTTTAATTGCATCTTTATAGCAACTTGCCAAAAATCTTCTTACTATTAAATCATAAATTAGCATTTTTTCTTTCGAAAGATTTTTTGGAATTAAACCAGTTGGATGAATTGCTGGATGTGCTGGATCCACTTTTTTACCTTGCCTTAAATTTATTCCTTCCTTAATTATTTCTTTTGAAATTTTCGAATAAGAAGGAATTTGAGAAAGAGATAAAATTATTTTTTTAATGTTAATTGAAGGTGGAATTTTTTGGCTAGAAGTTCTAGGATAGCTTATTAAACCATCTAAATATAAATCTTCGGCAATTTTCAAAGTTTTTGAAGGGGAAAATCCAAAGTATTTATAAGCTTCTCTTTGTAAGCTAGTTAAATCAAATGGCACAGGTCTTAAGACTTTTTTTCTTTCAACATCAACTCTTACAACTTTTCCATAACTTTCTTTCTTACATTCCTCAAAAATTTTCAAAGCTTTTTCTTTTTCAAAAATTTTCCCATCTTTTAAACTTCCTTCAAATTTTTTTCCATTCTTTTCAAAAATTGCTTTAATTATCCAAAAAATCTTTGGAACAAAATTTTCAATTTCTTTTTCTCTTTTATAAACTAAGTATAATGTTGGGCTTTGAACTCTTCCAGCAGAAATCATAATTCTTTTTTTGACAAAATTTCTAACAGATAAACTTAAAGCTCTTGTTAAATTGACTCCCCAATAAAAATCTAAATAATGTCTTGCTAATCCTGCAAATACTTGTCCAAAATTTAAGCTTGACATTAAATTTCTAAAAGAATTTTCAATTTCAAATTTTGTTAAAGCTGAAAATTTCATTCTTTTTGCATTTGCTCTCTTAAATACAAATCTAAGAATGTTAAATCCAATAACATCCCCTTCTACATCATAATCGGTAGCAATTATTATATCTTTTGCATTTTTTCCCAAAATTTCTAAAGCTTTTAAGTAATTTTTGAGTTTTCTTTTTCCAATTTCTTTGTAAGAAGGAAACCATTTAACATCAAAATCTGGATATATCCATTTTTTATTTTTAGAATCTAGTTTAAACAAATGACCTAAAGCTGATACACAAACAAATCTTTTTCCGTCTCTATAAAACTCAAAATATTTTAAATTTTTCAATTTTCTTGTAAAAATTTTTCCATTTCCCAAATAGTTTGCTATTTTGAAAGCTGCTTTTGGTTTTTCTGCCAAAATTAAAATCATATCTTAAATTTTTTCTTTAGAAAGATAATAAGGTTACTTGGATTGATATTTTTCTTTTTTTTGGTAATACCGGAAATAATTAGTCCAAAATTAGTCTTTTTTTGGACTACCTAAATCTAAAAGTACATCTTTTTACTTGCTTTTTAGTGGCATATATTGGGCCCGGAAGGGAGTGAACCTCTGAACGAACCCTTTTGTTGTTGGTAGCATCTCTATGCCCCCTCTGAGAACCTTCATATTATTAGCTTTATGATAAGGAATTAAAATTGATTTCTTTCCGTTAAACATTCCGTTATCACCTTCCTATCCAGTTCCTTATTGCTAAATAGATTATAGGAGCTATTACTCCAATTGCGAAAAGCCATTTCAACCATTCTGGTAAAATTCCTATATCAGTTAACAAAATCAAAAATGCAAAGATAAAGGAAATGGCTAGATCGCTTCCTACATTTAATTTCTTGATTAAAATGTAAGTTATCTTGCACTGGATTTGTAATACATGTTTTTCCCATGGTTGGTTTTTTAATAGTTTTTTATGAAATCGTAGAAAAATTGAAGTTTCTTTAAACCTACAAGATATTTATGAAAAAAATTAAGAATATATTCCAGAAACTTACCGAGCGCAGAGAATTAAGTTATAAAGAAATAAAGCTTTTTTTAGATTGTATAGATAAAAGTAAAGTGACTCCTTCCCAAATAGGAGCCTTCTTAATGGGTTTAAAAATGAAAGGTTTATCAATTAACGAAATTTTCTATATTACAAAAATTATGAGAATGTATGCAAGACAAATTAAACCAAAGGTTAAGAAACCTTTAATTGACACGTGTGGGACAGGAGGAGGAATACCTACTATAAATATTAGTACAGCTGTTGCAATTGTGGCA
>NJEA01000019.1 GCA_002254545.1 Candidatus Aenigmarchaeota archaeon ex4484_224 | reverse complement strand
ACATCATCTAGTGTCGAATTTTTAGTAGGTAAAATTCCCATTCTATAAAGTTTTTCAATCAAAATTTTTGCTTGTTTTTCATCTTTAGTAGCATTTAAATCTCTTGCCATTCTTCTAAATTTTCTCAAAATATGTTCAGCTCTCCAAATTTCTCTCTTTCTTCTTAGTCCATATTCTTTTAACAACTTTTTTTCCTCTTCAATTCTAGCCTTATCCCAAGGTTTTCTAGGAAATTCCCACTTCTTTTTCAACCTTCTCATTACTTACCCTCCTTTTTTCTTACTACTCCAACAGTTCTTCCAGTTCTAAAGTGACTTCTTGTTTTTTGTCCTCTTACAGGTTGACCAAGCTTATGTCTCCAACCTCTATAAGTTCCCAAAGCAATTTCTCTTTTAATATCTTCTTTCATTTTAATTTCAACATCTTGTCCAACTAAATGATAATCCTTTCCCTCAAAAGGATCTCTTCTTCTGTTTAATAAATAAGAAGGAATTCTATATTTTTTTGGATTCAAAATGCAATCCTCAAGTCTTTTAAGTTCTTCTTCACTTAATTCCATTAGTTTTTTATTCGGATTTAGCTTGGCAGCATAGACAATTGCTTTACTCATTGTAAATCCAATTCCCTTTATAGCTCTTATAGCTCTAATAACTGGTAGAGTTCCGTCTAAATCTGTATCAATCAATCTTATAACAGTTTTTTCTTCTGTCTTTTGCTTACTCATGTGTTAATTATTTGGTTAGAATGCTTTAAAAAGTTTAGGAATGAATAATAATGTTTATTTTTTTAATTTCTTTCTCAGCATAAAAATATTCATGAGTATGAATTTATCGAGAGAACTAGCAAATGCTTTAATGAATATTTGGAAATCGCATGATGAAGGAAATATAATTGAAGGATTTGAAGCGGCCTATAAGTTGTATTCTTTATTAGGATGTAAAGATGAACCAAATTGTTCAGTAGCTGCCATGCTAACGATTTCAGCATATTTTGTTTCTGATATTGCAGAAAAATATCAAGGAAAAAATGAAGAAAAAGAGGATGAATATTATAGAATGGCTGGTGAGTTACTAAAATTTTCTAGGAAACTATGTGATTTGGAACCGAACTCAGCTGATTTTACATGGAGATGGTGGAAGGCATATCGACATAAAGATCGGAATAAAGTAAAAAAATATCTAAAGGAAGAACATAGGTCTCAATTTAAAAATTTAGAGAAAGAAAAATGTGCAGAAGAATGTTCAGAAAAAATAATGGAAGCAGCAGAGTTTCATAAGAAAAGAAATTGGAATAAGGTTCTTGAAGTTCTTACTGAATACTTTGAGATTTATCTAAAATGCATATACAAAGACTAGGATTGTTCAAATTTTATGGACCGGCCGGGATTTGAACCCGGAGCCTCTGCCTTGCCGAGGCAGCGCTCTACCATTGAGCTACCGGCCCTTAACCTAAATTATAGTTTGATTGAGAGAAGAATTTAAATCTAAAATCTAATTCTTCTATAGTTTTCAATGTTTTCACAAGATTTTCTTACATGACAACCTTGACAAACTCTTTTTCTATAATTTGGTAATTTACTTTTTGGTGGAATTTTATTAGTTTTAACCAATTTTTCGATACTTCTTTTTAATTTCAAAAATTCTTTTTTATCCTTTTCATTTATTTGAATACTTGCTGTTGCATTAGAACTAAAATAAATCAAAAAACATTCATTAACTTCCTTTCTAAAAAAGTTTTCAACCAATAAACTTTCTCCAATATTTTGGATTAAATGTTCTTTTTTAATTCCTTTCTTTCCAATTTCTCCAAATTTTACATCCATAGCAACAACATTTCCATCTTTTTTAATTCCAATTATATCAGGTTTTCCAACCAGCCCTATTTTAATGCTTTCTAATTGCTTCTCAGAAAAAATAATTTCAAAATTTTCTTCTTTCAAAAAATTATCAATGCTCCATAAAAAATCAATTACTCTTTCTTTTTCCAGAGTAATTTTGTTCTTATATTTTTCAAATGCTTGCTC
Organism: Candidatus Aenigmarchaeota archaeon ex4484_224; assembly: GCA_002254545.1. Lineage (GTDB taxonomy): Archaea > Aenigmatarchaeota > Aenigmatarchaeia > CG10238-14 > EX4484-224 > EX4484-224. The sequence continues at coordinate 6,821 of NJEA01000019.1, read as the reverse complement.
AACTGCATTTTCAATTATTTTACTAATTTCATCTTTCCCTCTATTTACAATGAACAAATGAGTGGCATAATGAACTAATTCACCATCCCAAACTTTTCCAACTTTTTCTTTATATTGCTTTGCTAATACTATTTTTTCCAACCATAATCTTCTAGGACATTGAAAATATTTTGTTACATCTAAAGGAGTTACAAACAATTTTCTATTTTTTTCCAATCTTTCCAAAATTTTTTTCTTAATTTCATTTTTTATTTCTTCATTTATTTTTTCCAAAATTTTTGAAATCCTTCCGCTACCTTCCATTAAATTTCTTTGTTTCAATTCTTTGAAAATAAGAAAAAGTAAATCGGAAGTGCTTACATTTTTCTTAATCATTTCTATCAAAATTTCGTCTAAATATCTTTCTTCTCCAATCTTTTTGTTTAAAATTGAAAAAATTAATTCTATCTCTTTTTCTTTATTTTCAACACCAATTCTCATAAAAAATCACTTCTTTTTTCTAGCCCACTTTGGCTTTCTTTTTTTCCTAAAAAAATAAACTTCACATTTTCTAGAACAAAAATAATATACTCTTCCATCATTCATTACTACCATTTTTCCAGTACCCCTAGGAATTTCTCTTCCGCAAAATGAACATTTCATTTAAATTCACCTACTTTCTAATTTCATTGCAACTTCCATTTCAGTTTCTCTAAGCATTAAAATATCCCCAACTCTTACTGGACCAGCAACATTTCTAATTAAAATTCTTCCTTTGTTCGGTCCATCCAAAACTCTACATCTAACCTGAGTAACTCCCTTAACTCCACTTCTTCCTAAAATTTGAAGTACTTCTGCAGGCCAAGCATCTCCTGCCATACTCATTTAAATTAAGCTTTTACTTTTTAATCTTTTCTATTTCTTTAATTATTTCTTCTACTAATTCTTTTGCTTCTCCTTCTTCAACTATGCAAGCACTTGCAGCAGCTACATCAATTCCTGCATACCTTCCAAGTTCTATTTTTGAGGGTACATATAAGTAGGGAACATTTTTTTCTTCGCATAGAGGGGGCAAATGCATTACTATCTCTTCTGGATCAACATCTTCAGCTATTAAAACTAATTTTGCAATTCCTTTTTCAACAGCTTTTGTTGTTTCATTAGTACCTTTTTTAATTTTTCCACTATTTCTAGCAATTTCTAGCGCTTTCAAAGCTTTTTCAGCAAGTTCTTTTGGAGTTTCAAACTTGACATAAGCTTTCGGCATCATCTCACCTCATTAAAGTCTTCTTATAATTTGTTTGAATTAACTATTTAAAACTTTGAAAGCCCCGGGTGGGATTTGAACCCACGACCTGCCGGTCACTTGTCTTCATTATTATCTGATGACCGATTACAAGCCGGCCGCACTACCGCTGTGCTACCGGGGCTTTGAAAGTTATATAATAATATTTCTTTTTGTTTGTATAACTTGTTTTAATAGTTGACGGTTTAAGTTTAAATTTGCTAGCTATGTTTTTAATTTAGGATTTATCAAAAATTATGGCAAAAAGTCTTTTTCTTTAATTTTGGTTGGTAGATATTTTTCTGTAACAAATCTTAATCCTTTTCCAGATAAAGCTTCCAATTCAGCTTTATATTTTCTTTTTATTAGAAGTTTCAATTCTTTTTGCCATTTTGGATGTTTAAACCATGGATATCTAAGCATTTCTTTTGCTCTTTTAATATCAACATCTTTGGCTTTAATAGTCCAATTATGCAAGCCAAATCTATCTATATCCGAAATACTTAAACCAATAAATTTTGCAGCAGGAGTTCCCAATCTGTCTGAAATATGAGCTAAATTTATAGATCCATACTTAATTACAGAATAGATATACCATCCATAAGGATCGCTATCAGTAAAAACATATACTGGCAAATCAAATTCTGTTGATAATCTTTGAATTAATCTTCTAGCTCCTCTAGCTGCTTGTCCTTGTGTTGTTAATAAAATTGCTTTGTGTTTTTTCCAAAATTTATCTTCATGCAATCTTTCAAATGCTGCGTTTTTTTCGACAACTAAAATAAATTTTGCTTTAACTTTTTTGAATTCGATATCTTCAACATTACTTGGAATTGCCCATCCACCAGAACCTAATTTAGACCAATCTATTAAATCTCCTCTATCTTCAATTACAACATTACCAACAACTCTTCCTCTAACATCTGCACTTAAATGCAATTGCTCTCTTAAAACATTTAAAGCAACTTCCAAATCAACAACTATTGGATCGCTTTCTTTTTGCTCATCAAAAGTATTTTCTTTACTATTTGGCAATGTTCTTTTCAAAGCATAGAACATATCTCTTAAACTTGTATGTAAATTTTGCTCAAGCAATTCTTTACAAAAACTAGCAACTAGTAAAGTTTGCATAAATTTTTTAGCATGTGCAACGTGGAAAAAATATCTTTTTGCAACTTTATTTCCCAAAGTTAAAGCTTTTGTTTTTTCATCAAACCTAACATTAGACAAAGATCTAATTGGAATTTCTACATAAGGATTCTCTTTTCTTTCAACTTTTTTCCAAACTTTTAATCCTAAAGATTGCAATTTTTTAATCACTTCTTCTCTCTTCAATCTCAACATTTTCATCACCTATATCCCAACCTTCTAATTTTTCTTTTACAATTTTCTCTAAACTTCTATAAATTAAACTTTCACTTTTTTTAATCAACTTGCTTAAAGATTTTGCAACCTCTGGAATATATCTTTCAAATATTTGTTTTCTTAATATTCTTTCTTTCATTCTTTTCTTCTTTCTAACAAAAGTTGCTAATTTTCTTCCAGCATCTTGCAAAGCTAACTTAATTTCTTTAACAATTTCAGGATAATTTGCAATTGCTTCTTTTCCTTCACTAGTATAGGGAATCCAAACAGAAATAAAATCAACTAAAATTATTAAAGGAGAATTTGGTAAAGATCCTTCACTTTGGCTTAATCCATAATTTCTCCAATTTACTTCTTGTGCAGCTTTGGTTATTGCACATTCTCTCATATTATAAAGTAAAGGGGTATGGTTTGCAAATCTTAATAACAAAGCTTTTTCCATTCCAAGTTCTTCACCATAAGCTAGAGCAACTTGAACTTGGAAGGGATATCCTCTATAGACAGTAGGTTTTCTAATAATTGCTGTTATAAATTCTGCTTTTGGAAATTCATTCTTCAAACTATCAATTAACATTTGTTCGTTTAGAGGAGATAAACAGTTTGTTGGAGGAGAAAGCAATTTAACCATTTGCATAGCTTTATGCAACTTTTCTGCTTCTTCATGACTTACTTGGTTTGGTTTTTTATTACAATCAACTTTAGCTAACTTACAAATTTTTAAAGCAGTATTTCTACTAACTCTTGAAAATTCAGAAGAAAGAAAGCTTAACAAATTTTTTGCTTTACTCATTTTTAACATTCTTTTCAATTTTCCCAATTCAACTCCATAAGGATGAGGTTTAATTTCTTTCGGCAATGGAGGTAATTTCTTTGTTTTTCTTTCAAACACAACTTTTCCATTTGGTCCATCAAAAACAATTTTTGCATAAGGATTTGCTATTGCTATATATTTTAAATAAGTTGGAATTGATTGCTGTCCTTCAACATATCTACCTTCAACAATTATTTCAATAGAAAGACCATGTTTGTTTTTATCGATTTTTTCAATTTTATGAGATAATATATGTGGTTCATTTTTCAAAACATCTATCATTAATTCAAAGACATGTTTTTCATTTTTGTAATAACTAATAATTTTTGCTGGTTTTCCAGTTGTTAATTGGGCATATAAAATAGCTCCTTTTGCTCCAATTCCTTGAGTTCCAATACTTTGTCTTAATCTATAGAACTTACTTCCAACCAAAAATTTTCCAAAAGCTATTGGAATTTTTTTAGGAGGTAAACCAGGACCATTGTCATCAACTTTTACTTTAAATCTTGTTTTAGATAATGGTTTTACTTGGACTTTTATATCCGGCAATATTCTAGCTTCAAAACAAGCATCTAAACTATTATCAACTAATTCTTTAACAACAGTTAACAAACTTTTTGTTGGATTTTCATATCCAAGTAAATGTCTATTTTTTTCAAAAAACTCTGCAATACTTACTTCTCTAATCTTTTCTCCTAATTCTTCAACTATATCTAAAATTTGATCAGTCATAGTCTAAACCTTATTTTTCTCTAAAAATCTATATAAAGTTTCAAACATCGCTCCACTTAATACCAATTCAACAGCTCTTCTAGCAACAAAAATTTTATCCCATCTTCCGATTATACTTACTGTTTTTCCATGAATTGCTAAAAAAGTTTCTGTCATTTCTTCTATTAACTTTTTAATTCTTCCATTTTTTCCAATCACTCTTCCTCTTAGCTCAGTTAATCTATTTTTTGATTTTCCAGAATATTGAGTAATATCTATTATTTCCAATCTATACTCATCATCTAACAAATACAAAGCTTTTTCAAACTCAAAACCTCTATTTATTGCTGTAATTACTGATTTTGCTTTTAAAATATTCAAAGAATTTTCACTTTCAATTTCTACCAAATTTTCTTTAATTAAGATTTTTACATTTGCCAAATCTTCTAGTTTTTTAACTAGCTCTTTATTCTTTTTCAAATATTTTGCTTTTTCTTCTGAAATTTTTACAACATCTTTGTACATTATTCTAACCCAGCAACTATTTTCATTTTTTCAAATAAATTTTCATCAATTTCAACACCAAGTTTTTTGAAAAACTTATTTATATTATTGATATCTCTTTCTAAAAATTCTTTTGCAAAGGGATGCCTTGTTCTTATTGCTTGACTAAAATCAATTATAAAAGGTTGATCATCTTTGCTTAAAATATTAAATTGAGAAAGATCACCATGAATTAATTTTGCCTTACTCATTTTTTCAATTTCTTCAACAACTTTTTCATACATTTTTTTCGGATTTTTAATTTTGATATCAGAAAGTCTTGGAGATGGAATTCCATTTTCCCCAATAAAACTCATTACTAAAACATTTTCTAAAACAAAAATTGGTTTTGGACAATTTACTTTTGCTTTGTAAGCAATTTTAAGATTTTTATATTCCCTTCTTGCCCATGTAATAACTACTTGTAATCTAGATTTTCTTACATGAAAAAATCTAGGATCTGCAATCAAATATTTCCACATGTTCTTAAAATCACAATGCAAAATTCTATAAACTTTAATTGCAATCCATTCATCATTTTTATCTTTTCCAGCTAAAACAATACTTTCCTTTCCCTCTTTTACAGGGAATTCTATACTTGAAACAATTCCTTTTGCCATTGTTCTATATAAATTAAACAAAGTTCTTTCATCAAAGAATTTAGATTCAACTTTAAATTCTTTTATATCTTCAAGCCTAATTTTTCTTTTCTTGAAGTCATCAAATGAATAAATATCCTCGAATTTCATAAATTAAAATAGGTCTTCTTTCAAATAACCATTTCTTCTCAACCAATTTATTTGAGTGTTTGTATATCTAAAAACAATATCTCCCCTTTTATCACTCATAACTTTCCATGGTTGAACCAAAACAATATCTCCAACCTTAATCCAAACTCTTTTTCTCAATTTTCCAGGAATTCTACAAATTCTTTCTTTTCCATCTGCACATTTAACCCTCATTTTATCTCCAGCCAATCTTTCTTCCACAATTCCAAAAACTTCATTTCCAGTTGGATATCTAATTTTGGATATTTCAATTTGTTCTTGCGTTAGTTCATCTTTCTTACTCATAAAATCTCACCGCTATCGTATCTTTATAAAATTTTTTACCATTTTTCAATCCATACAACTTTCTACTAAATTTAATTTCAACTTTATATTTTCTTCTTAAATAATTAACAACTTGCTTTGCAATACTTTTTGAGAAAAAATATAAATCATATCCATTTTTAACTTTTTCAATTTTCGAAATAAAAGAATCTTTCCTTTTCTTCTTTTCAACAATTTTTTTAATTTCTTCAACAATTTTTTCTAAGTTTTTTCCTCTCAATTGAACAATACTATTAAATTCTTTTCCTAATTTTCTTTGACAAATTGGACAAACAAATTCTTTTATTCTTAAATTTAATTCAATTTTTCCAAAAGCTTTAATTTCGTACTTTTCTTTCTGATAGTATACAATTATTTTATTCGAAAAAATTTCAAAAGAAAATGATACTAAATTTTCTTCTTTTGAAAAAATTTTTTCAAGTTGATTTTTAATTGCTTTTTCAATATCATCTATATACTTATTTCCAATTAAATATTTCTTACAAACTCTGCACTGCTTAATTTCAATTGTTTTGGGAATTTTTATTTTTAGTTTTGAAAGTTCGTTTCTAAAACAATTTATACATAAACTATCGTAAAGTTTTTCTGTTTTTGTTCCGCATTTTATACAAATTCCCATAAATTGAATTTAAGATAGAAAAATTTAATCTCTAGCTAAAAGAACAACTTCACTAGGTTCAAATTCTCCTACAATCCTATATCCAGTTAATTCAGAAATTTTCTTAGCAAAATTTCTAATATCTTCCATGGTTGGCATATTTTCTCTTTTTAATCTACTTCTACTTTCTCCTACCCATTCATAAGCTTTAACTTCAACAAAATTTGGTTGACCTCTTTTAATTAATTCTCCATATCCTTCAGGATTAATCATATTCCAACCTTTAACCATAGTTAATCTAAAAACTTTTCTTGTATCTAAACTTGGAAACAAATCAATTGTTTTATTAAATCTTTCCCAAGCATCTTTTATCATTGGCCTAGTGACTTTTAAATAAATTTCTTTGTCTGGCCCTAA
>NJEA01000018.1 GCA_002254545.1 Candidatus Aenigmarchaeota archaeon ex4484_224 | reverse complement strand
TAGAATTCTGAAAAATCTTTGAAAGAAATAGGAATATTTTGACATTTTTCAAACGCAAAATTTTCTATACCCATAATTTTTAACGGAAAAAGAGTTGAAGCACCAGCACTAATGAAAATAGTAAGTACTAAAATAAAAGTTCCTATTGCTGCTATTCCTCTTCCAATTTTTATTCGACCAATGCTTGTAGGAAAGACTCTAACAATTAAAAGACCTATAGATATCAAAATACCACTTATTATCATCCCTATAACTAACCAAAGTCCTGGTTGAAGAGATGGATTTTCTTTTAAACTCTCTTCTTCAAAAGATGGTAAGGAAAGAATTCCATAGTAAATTAAGCTACCGAATATTATAATTAAAAAACCAATTATAACAACTAGAGCAATTCCTGAGGAAACTTTCATAATTTAAGTTTGGTAAACAATTTATTTAAACTTTATTGTTTAACAATTTTGTATAAATTTTCTTAAATATTTTGTTAAAAAAGTATTAATCATGATTTTTTCTCTTTTGGGCAAAAAAATTCAAGATTTGATTAGTCAAAGGTTTAAAGAACCAACTTTAGTCCAAAGACTAGCAATTCCAAAAATTCTTGAAGGAAAAAATTTGTTAATAATTTCAGAAACAGGTTCTGGAAAAACAGAAAGTGCAATGCTTCCAATTTTTTCCAAATTAATAGAAGAAAACTATAAACCAATTTCTGTTCTTTACATTACTCCTTTAAGAGCTTTGAATAGAGATTTGCTAGAAAGATTAATTTGGTGGTCTCAAAAACTTGGAATAGAAATTGATGTAAGGCATGGAGATACTTCCAGCTATAGAAGAAGACAACAAGCTGAGTTTCCACCTAAAATTTTAATTGCAACTTTAGAAACTTTACAACCGATATTAGTTGGTAAAAAAATGAGGGAGCACTTAAAAAACATCAAATTTGTAATTGTTGATGAAGTACATGAAGTGATTGATTCAAAGAGGGGAGTTCAATTAAGCTTAGCTTTGCAAAGACTTTCTCTAATTTCAAACTTTCAACTAATTTTACTCTCAGCTACTGTAAGCGAAGAAGAAAAAGTTATAAGGGCTTTTGGTCTGGGAAAAAAGTTTGAAATTGTTAAAGCTTTGGAAAAAAGAGAAAAAGAAATAAAAGTAATATATCCCTCTTCTTTACCTAAAGATAAAGAAATTAGCGAAAAACTTTTAATTCCTCTATCTTCAGCTTCTAGACTAAGAAAAGTTTTAGAATTAATTGAAGGTTCTCAATCTTCTTTGCTATTTACAAACACTAGAGAATTTGCTGAAATTTTAGGTTCAAGAATTAAACTTTTAGCAAGAAATTTCAAAGTTGATGTTCATCATTCTAGTTTGGGAAAAGAAGCTAGAGTTTTAACTGAAAGAAAGTTTAAACAAAAAGAAATTAAAAGTGTAATTTGTACTTCTAGTTTGCAATTGGGAATTGATATAGGGCATGTTGATTTGGTAATTCAATACCAAAGTCCAAGAAAAGTTACTCAATTTTTGCAAAGAATTGGAAGGTCTGGTCATGCAATTAGTAAAAAAATTAAGGGAATTATAATTGCTACAAATGAAGATGATATTTTTGAAAGCTCTATAATTGCTAAAAAAGCTTTGAATTTTGAGCTTGAAAAAATTAAAACTTATGAAAAACCTTTGGATATACTTGCACACCAAACAATTGGTTTATTATTCGATTTTCCAAATTCTTCAATAGATTTTGTTTTTTCTTTTTTCAAGAAAAATTTCTTTTATAGAAATTTAACAAAGCAAGAATTTTTACAAGTTTTAAAATTTTTAGAATCTATTGGCTTAATTTTTATTGAAAATGGAAAGTTGATTAAAAGAAGAAAAGCTTATGAATATTATTTTTCTCAAATTTCAACAATTCCATCTTCAAAAAAATATAAAATGATCAATTTGCTTGATAAAAAGTTAATTGCAAATTTGGATGAAGAGTTTGTTTTGTTGAATGTTGAAAAAGATAGCAATATAATTGTTAAAGGAGAAGCTTGGAGAGTTGTTGATATACAAGAAGATAAAGTTTTTGTTGAACCAAGCAACCAAATAGAAGGAGCTATTCCAAGTTGGGAAGGTGAATTAATTCCAGTTTCTTTTGAAGTTTCTCAAGATGTCTGTAAGCTTAGACAAAAAATTTATGATTTAATTGAAAAAAATGGGAAAGATTTTGTTTTGAATTTTTTGAAAAAGGAATATCCAATAGATGAAAATTGTGCTAGAAAAATGGTTGAAGTTATTGAAAAACAAGAAGAAATTCCAAATGATAAAAAAATTTTGATTGAAAAAGAAGGAAAAATTGTTGTTATTAATTTATGTTTTGGTTCAAAAGTAAATGAAACAATCTCAAAAATTTTAGAAGCTTTAATTTCTTCTCGCTATTTTGTAAAATTTTTGATTAGAAAAGATCCTTATAGAATTATAATTTATTTTGAAAATCCTGTCGATATAAATTTCAAAGAAATTTTCAAAGAAATTAAAAAAGAAAATTTGGAAGTTTATTTGGATTTAATTTTGCCAAATTCAAAAATTTTTGAATGGAGATTTGTCCAAGTTGCCAAAAGATTTGGGTTAATTAAAGAAGATGCTGATCTTTCAAAATCAAGAGTTAGGAAATTAATAGAAGAATTTAGATATACTCCAATTTTTGCAGAAACTTTGAATGAAATTAAAACTGAAAAGCTTGATGTAGAAAAGACAAAGAAAATTTTTGAAAAAATTAAGAAAGGAGAAATTGAAATTTTTGAAAAGAAAAAGCTTAGCAAAATTAGCAAAATTGGATTAGAACAATTTTCAGATATATCATTTTTTGGAAAAGAAGAGAAAGAATTGATTGAAATTTTTAAAAAAAGAATTTTGGAAACAAAATTAACTTTTGTTTGTGTTAATTGCGGAAAATGGTATGAAAGATATTTGATAAAAGAAATTCCTGAAAATTTAAAATGTAGAATTTGTGGAGCAAAACTAATAGCTCCTTTGAAAGTTGTTAACAAAAATATTTTCAATTTAATTAAGAAGGCAAAAAGAAAAAAGCTAAATGAAAAGGAAGCAAAGAAGTATAATGAGCTTAAAGAAAAAGCTGAAATTTTTATGTATTATGGAAAGAAAGGAGCTATTGCTTTAGCTTGTAAAGGAATTGGACCAAAAACTGCTAAAAGAATTTTATCAAGATATTATAGAAGTGAAAAAGAATTTTTTAAGGCTTTGCTTGAAGAAGAAAAAAGATATATTTTGAATAAAAAATTCTGGAAAGTTTAAATTAAAAAGAAGAAAATTATAGAAGAAATTGCTAAAACTAAGAAAGGATATCCAATTCTTTTAGCTAAGTTTTTATTTCCATTAAAATAAGCAATTAACCATTTGAAGAAAGTGTTTGCAATAGTTGCTAACAGAATTCCTTTAATTGCAATTTGTTCTTGAATTGGAAAAGTTGAAAAGTAAATTGTTACTGCATCTAATGAAACTAAACCTGAAGCAAAAGAAATTAGATATATCAATTCTTTTCCTAAAAATTCAACAGCTAAAGCGCTTAAAACCAAAATTGAAATAAAAATTAGGATATACTTAATTGCTGAACCTAACTCTAAAGGAGATTCAACTTTAATTTTTTCTTTGCTAGTAAACTTCTTCTTTCTAAAGAAAATAAAAGAAGAAAGATATCCAATTATACCAAGCAAGAGGAATGGTAAAAATGCTTTAAATGCTAAGCCAAAATTCATTATAAAAATTATTAGTAAAACTCTTAGATACATTGTTGAACTTGCTAATGAAATTGATAAAGCTGCAGGAATTTCAAATTTTTTATCTCTTCTAACTTTTGAACTCATATCCCAAGTTAAAGCTGTTGAGCTAAATAATCCACCAAAGCTTCCACAAACCAAAAATCCTTTATGACCTAAAAACTTAATTCCTAGATATCCTAAGAAATTAATGAAAAGTAAGAAAGTTAGAGCAAGCCAAATTATAAACGGATTTATTATTCCAAAAGGATCTAATGGTTTGTTTGGCATTATTGGCAAAAGAACAAAAGCAACTATTCCAAAAATTATAATTGCTCTTAATTCTTTTAGCAAAACATTTTTTGCTAATTGCTTTGTATATTCTCTTATTACCAAAATTAAAGCTGTTATTAAGCCAATAGTAATTGTATAAACAAAGGGATAAGTGTCATAAAAAGCTATTAAACCAGTAAAAAACATTAAAAATAAGGCTATATGGGTTGTTAAACCAATGTTTTCACTTCTTTTAAATTTTACATAATAAGAGATCGATGAAAGAAAAATTATTCCTAAAAAACTTAGATAAAGGATTTCTGGCAAGTTTGTTAAACTAAACAGAAATGCTGAGAAAAATCCAAGCATAGAAACTAGAGTAAAAGTTCTAACACCAGCTACCAATTCTTCCTTTGGTTTTCTCGATTCTCTTTCAACTCCTATGATAATTCCCAAAGCTATTGCTATCAACAATTTCTGAAATAATTCAAAGCTTTCGATTACCACAAAAATATTTTTTGGGAATAACGATTTAAATAAATATTTTGACAGAATTTTTGTTATGGTAAGGATAATTTTTGAAAGAAAGGATGTTAGAGCAATTTCTGGATATCTTCATTACATTTATAGAATTAAAAATTATGAAGAAATTAAAAACTTAGAAATTCCTAAAGAAAATTGGATTCTTGAAAAAATAGAATATGATGGGGCAAATTGGCTTAAAAAATTATCGAAAAAAATTAAAAGAGAATTGTTTGATAGATTAGAAAAAATTGAAGGAAATTTCAATTTTTATGACGAAAAATCTAAGATTATTTCAATTTATACGGAAAATGAAGTTTATTTCTTTAAATTATTGCTTTTGAAGAAGAAAGTTTAAATTTTTTCAAACTAAATTTTTGTTGATAGAATGATAATAGTTTTTGAAGGAATAGATGGGGCTGGAACTGAAACTCAATCAAAGAAATTGTTTAGTTTTTTGAAATCTAAAGGTTTGAAAGTTTTTTATTTTGATTATCCAAACTACAAAAAACCAATAGGAAGAACAATAAAAGAAATTTTATATTCAAAAGAAAAAGTTTCAGCTTTAGCAAAAGCTTTGCTTTTCATTTCTGATTTTGCTTTAAACTTGAATGAAGTCAAAGAAAAAGCAAAAGAAGGAATTGTAATTTTAGATAGATATTTTATTTCAACTCTTGTTTATCAAACTATTGAAGGTTTAGAACTAGAAAAGATTGTTGAAATTTTGAAAATTGTTGATATACCAAAGATAGATATAGTTTTTTATTTAGATGTTTCTCCAGAAATTTCTTTTCAGAGAAAAGTAAAAGAAAAAGGAAAAGATTTGGATGAAAATGAAAAAAATTTAGAGCTTTTGAGAAAAGTAAGAGAAAAATATAAAGAAGTTTCAAAAATGGATTTAGGATTTTGGAAAGAATGGTATACAATTGATGGAGAGAAAACAATAGAAGAAGTTTTTGAGGAAATTAAAAAAATTATTGATGAGAAGATATGAGATATAAAGTTAAAGTATTCTTTAGAAGAAAATTTTTAGAAATTAAGGGAAATGAAATTAAAATTGGAATTAAAGAAAAACCTATTGAAGGAAAAGCAAATAGAGAAATAGTTAAAAAATTAGCTAAGCATTTTAGGGTTTCAACTTCTAGGGTAAGAATAATAAAAGGTTTAAAGTCAAGAGAAAAGATAATAGAAATAGAAAAATAGAAAGAAATTTATTTTTAATCTAATTCTCCGTAATTATGAATGATAGGATAGTTCTGATGTATAAAAAAGTATTTTATAAACAAGAAACTCCCGATATCAATATGCTTGTTTATGTAATCCAAAATTATAATGAGATTAGAGAGAAAGAGATACCAAGTGGATTATGGGTTCTAAAAGAAGTTGAATATACCGGAAGAGGATTTATTAATTATTTAAAATGGTGTTTAAATAATCTTTTTAGCCCCAATACTCTTAATGCTCCGAAAAAGATAGAAGGAGAATTGGTATATTATGAAGAAAACAAAATTGAAGTAAAATCTAAGGATTTAATTTATAAGTTTAAATTTTTAAAGAATTTGGGCCCGCCCGGAATCGAACCGGGGTCTCTGCCACGTCAGGGCAGCGTCCTACCACTAGACTACGGGCCCAACTTAATTTAAATTTTTTCTAATTTTTTAAATAATTTTTATTTTCGTTTTCTAAAATTCAATTTATGAAAAAAATTTTAGCAGTACTTGGATTTTTACTTCAATTCTATGGAATTCTAGTTTTAATATCTGCTTTTTTAGCATTGTTCATAAATGAAACAAATGCATCAATTTCCTTTTTTATAACTTCAAGCATTTCTTTAGCGTTAGGTTTTATATTGAATGCTTTATGTGAAAGGAAAGAATTAAATTTGAAAGAATCTCTTATTCTTCTTTTCCTAACTTTCTTACTAATCCCTTTGATAGGATCCATTCCATATATCTGGCTAAATGTTTTCCAAGCAGATATCCTAAATTCTTTTGTAAATGGATTTTTTGAATCGGTTTCTTCTGTTACAACTACAGGCTTTACTTTAATTCAAGATTTCTCAAAAATTCCAACCTCTTTAAAAGTTTATAGAATGATTTCTCAGTTTTCAGGAGGTATAGGCATAGTATTTATTTTCTTAGTTTTCCTTTATCCAGAATCTTACTTAGAAAGATTTCAAAAAGTTTTTGGATTGAAAGAAAAGCTTGGTCATATAAAAAGAAGTTTTTTAGCAATTCTTTCCATTTATTTATCTCTCGTCATAATTCTTTTCATTCTATTTTTTGTCTTAGGAATAGAAAAGTTTTCAACTTTAGACATTTTTTCCTACATAATTTCTGGAATTTCGACATCTTCTTTGCTTTCCTCTTCTGAATTTACAAATTTAATAGCTTCCTTCCCATTACCAATTTTAATTCTTCCTATGCTTTTAGGGTCTATAAACGTTAAAATTTATTTAGATTTATTTCTTCAAAAAAGAATTAGAAAGTTTTTAGCTTTAGAATTTATCATATTTTTAATTATTTTGTCAATTACATCTTCTTTGCTATTTTTTGTGGATAAATTAAGTTTTAAAGAAAGTATAATTCATTCTTTAAGTCTTTCTTCAACAACTGGCTTTCCTTTAAATTTTTCTCAAATTTCCGAACTTTCTAAATATTGGATTGTAATAGCAATGTTTATAGGTGGTATGAGTCTTTCAACAGCTGGTGGTTTCAAAGTATTTAAACTTATTTCAATTTTTTCATCTTTCAAAAAATTGGTAAGATCTTACCTTTTTGGAAAAGAAGTAATGAACGATATAGAAAGCATTTCAATATTGATTTTTTCTCTTTCAATTTTCCTAATTTCTCTTTCAATTCTATTCTTAACTTTTCAAGGATATACTTTGGAGAATAGCTTAATAGAAACGATTTCAGCTTTTAGCAATGTAGGAATATCAACTGGAATAATCTCAACTTCTAACATTTTAACAAAATTTTGGTTTATTTTCTTAATGATTCTTGGAAGAATTGAAGTTTTACCACTTTTGGCTTTGTTTGTTAAAGAAGAGAAAGAAGAAAAAATTGATCATAAGAAAATTGAAGTTTTAAAAGAAGAAAAGATTTCAGAAATTTGAAAGCGTTTTAAAGAATAACATTTTTATTGTTCTATCTTATACTCTTACTTGCCTAAATTTTTATAATTTTTCGTTCTAACATATTCTCTTGTTATGATATACTCCGATACCCTAATTCCCTCGAAGGTTAATTTATAAGATCTTGGTCTTTTCTTTGTTTGAAATACCAATCCAGCCTTTTCCAGTACGCTTAATATGTTGTAAGCTTTTTGTCTGGATATTCTATTGTTTAACTCTCTTGTAATCTCACCAATGGTTAATTCTTTAAAACCACTATCAGATTTGTAAAGAATTTTTATAATTTCCCTAGCATATTTTTCAGAATACACTAATTCTACTTTATCGAAGGGTGGCATATACCACAAGAACGTAAGAATAATTTCTTCTAACGTTTTAGAAATAGAATATACATCTCTTTCAATTCCACTTACATATTTATTTTTGTTTTCAAGATATCTCTCTATTTCATCTATACTTTTTGAAGTATCTAAAAGCATTTCCCTGTCAAAGAAAAGACATCCAAAGATAGTTAATCCAGTAAGAACATCTACATATGTCTTCAAATCTTTAAGTCTTTCTTCTTCCACGAATTTTTCTATCATTCTCTTATGTTCAGAAGATTGCGATTTTTTTAAAATTTCTCTTAGTCTCTCTACATCTTTCTTAAATATTGCTCCATCATAATCCCCTTCCAATAATTGTATAATTCTTCTGGAAATTTCTTGTGGTGACAAGTTTTGTTTTTTTAAGGCTAATTTTCTCCATTCATCAGCATAATACTCATAAATTGTTTTGTTGGATTTCATAAGTATTTGTAAGTGATAAAGGCTTAAATTTTTTTCTTACAAATCCAAACTGAGATCCTTTTTTTCAATTTTTTCGCCGGGGGCGGGATTCGAACCCGCACGGGGATAAACCCCACCAGCTTAGCAGGCTGGCACCCTACCAGTTAGGCGACCCCGGCTTTTGATTTTAATTTAATGATTTCATTATATCTTTTTAACTTCACATTGTTTTTTGGTTTAATTTCTTTAAAAAACTTTTCAACATTTTTCCATCCAGCGATTCTTATTTTATTTCTTTCCATCCAAAAATTGAATCCAAGTACCTTTAACATTCTTTTTAATTGAATTAAATGAATGTTTGAAACAGAAGAAATATCAATGATAGGTTGAAAATATTTTTTATTTTTTCCTGATTTTCTAACATAAATACTTCCATCAGAATCAAAAATACCTCTTATGTAGTACTTCCAAAGCTTAGGAGAATTAAGAATTAAAGGAGGAACCTTAACTTTATGTGCCTTTTTACC
>NJEA01000017.1 GCA_002254545.1 Candidatus Aenigmarchaeota archaeon ex4484_224 | reverse complement strand
AGAATTTATTGAAAATGAAATTGGAATAGTTGGAATTGATACAAAAATTGATGAAAAATTAGAAATTGAAGCATTAGTTAGAGAATTAATTAGACATATTCAAGAAGAGAGAAAGAAAGAAAAACTTAAAGTTAACCAAAAAATTAGTTTAGAAGTTGATTGTTCTTCTTACAATTCAAAAATTAAAGATTTTAAAGAAATCATTGAAAAAGAAGTTAATGCAAAAATCAGTAAAATAGGTAAAATTGACAAACCAAAAAAAGAGTTTATGTTTAAGAAAGAAAAAATTTCTTTCTTCTTTGAAATTATTTAATCTCTACAACATCACCAATAGTAAGTTTGGGGATTATTTCTTTCTTTTTTCCAACTCTTTTTCTTTCTACTTTACTCAAAATTTTAATTTTAAGAATTTTCTCTAATTTTCTTGCTAAATTTATATCTGGTTCTAGCTTTCCATCTTCAATTCTTTTAATTACTGATTCTTTCTCTTTAACTAACTTAGCAAGTTCTTTTATACTTAATCCCAATTCTTCCCTTCTTTTTTTAATTGCAACAAAAAAATCTTCGATCAAATCAACCTCTTCTATTTCTTTAATTTCTTTATCTTTTATAACTTTAATTTTTCTACTTTTTTCTTCCAAGATTTTACCATATTTTTTAGCACAATCTTCACAAACTTCAATAATACTTCCTTCAATTTCAGCTTTAACTAACTTCTCTACTTCTCTTCCACAAATAGGACATTCTACCAAATTTTACTACCTCCAAAAGTAGTTCTATATCTAAATTAATTTTTTATAAAAACCTTTTAATCATGATTACCGATAAAATAATAAGAATTTTAGCATTGGCTTTCTCAATTATTGGAATAATTTCTTTATTTTACATTGAATTAAACTTTAAACCAAAATTTATTCCTTTAGAAAAGATTAAGTTTGAAAATGAAGGACAAAGAATATTAACTTCTGGAAAAATTGTTAAAGTTTATACTAGCAAGAAAAACCCAAACTTTTTACTCATAGTTCTTTATTCTAAGGGAAGAAAAATTGGAGTTCCAATCTTTGAAGATTTGTTTTTACAGTTAAAGAAAAATGGAATTTCTAAATATTCTTTTAAAAGAGGTAAATATTTAGAGGTTGAAGGAATTGTTCAAAACTATAAAGGTTTGATTGAAGTAATTCCTAAGAAAGTTTCGGATATAAGGCTAAAAAATGATTGAATTTTTAATTTGTTTAATTGGAAGCATTTTAGGAACTCTATTGGGATTGATTCCTGGCTCACATATTAACAATATCTTACCATTCCTTCTTTCATTTTCATTTTTTCTAAATCCTTTGCAACTTTCTTTGTTCATAATTTCAATTTCAACTTCTCAAATAATTTCTAGCTATATTCCTTCAATTTTCCTAGGGGCACCAAACGAAGAAAATGCACTAAGCATTTTGCCAGGCCATAAACTTTTGTTAAAAGGAAATGGAATTTCAGCAATTAAAATAATGATAACTTCTTCTCTTCTTTCAACACTTTTTTCTTTTCTTTTAATAGCAATTTTCTTTAATTTTTTCAATTTCTTCTACCAAATATCTAGAAACTTTGTTTCAATTTTAATTTTACTAACAATCCTAATAATGATCCTAATAGAAAGAAAGATCAAAAGAATTCTTTTAAGTTCATTTATTTTTCTAATCTCTGGAATCTTTGGAATTCTGGCATTAAATTTTCCATTAGTTAATCAAAACTACATTTTATTTCCAGTTCTTTCTGGATTGTTTGGAATCTCAACACTAATCAATAGCTTAAATGAAAAACCAAAAATTCCTAAACAAAATTTCAATATAAAAATTGATTTTAACAAAAAATTGATCAAGTCTTCTTTTATAGGATCGATTTTTGGAATTTTAGTTGGCTTTTTGCCTGCAATAGGTGTAAGCCAAGCAGCTATTATTTCTCAACAAATCCTTAGAATTAAAGATGAATTGAATTTTTTAGCTAGCTTAAGTTCTATAAACGTTGCAAACGAAATTTTTTCTCTATTTGCAATTTATTTAATCAATAATCCTAGATCTGGAGCGAGTATAGCAATTCAAAGAATTTTAACCAATATCTCACTTTATCATTTATTTCTTTTTTCTTCTTCAATCCTAATTTCTCTATCAATATCATCCCTCCTTTCAATTAAAATTGCAAAAAGATTTGTTAGAATTATTGAAAAAATTGATTATTTTAAATTGAATTTAATTGTTTTGTCTTATCTTTTAACTTCTATTTTTATTTTTACTGGAATCTATGGATTATTTTTAGCTCTAATTTCTTCTTCTATAGGAATCTTAGCTTATAAACTTGGAATTAAAAGAAGTGATTGCATGGGAGTTTTGCTTATTCCAAGCTTACTTTTCTTTCTTAAACTAAATCCAATTGTTTATCAAATACTTGGAATTTAAACATTTAATTTGAAAAATAATATTTATGGATATCAAGCAAGAAATACTAAAAATTTTCCAGAAAAATCCTGAAAAATACTGGAAGGTTGAAGTATTTGATAGAGAAGGATATAAAAGATGTGTTTGCAAAAAATGTGGCACTGGATTTTGGTCAATAGAAGAAAGAGAATATTGTCCAAATCCAAGCTGTGGAGAAGAATATGGATTTATTGGAAATCCCATTTCTAAGAAAAAATTAGATTATATACAAACTTGGAAATTACTTGAGAAATTTTTTGTTAAAAAAGGACATGAATCAATTCCTAGATATCCAGTTGTCGCAAGATGGAGAGAAGACATTTATTTTAACATTGCTTCGATTGTTGATTTTCAAAGGTTTGATAATGGAGTAATGACATTTGATTATCCTGCTAATCCATTAATAGTGCCTCAAGTTTGTTTAAGATTTAATGATTTAAAAAATGTTGGAATCACAGGAAGACATTATACAAGCTTTGTAATGCCTGGGCAACATGCTTTTAATTATCCAAAAGAAGGTTATTGGAAAGATAAAACCATTGAATTAAATTTTGAATTTTTTACAAAAGAGTTAGGAATACCAAAAGAAAAGTTAATATATGTTGAAGAACTTTGGCATATGCCAGATTTTTCTGCTTTAGGCCCTTACATAGAAACTTATTCTTTGGGCTTAGAAATGGTAAATTCTGGTTTTATGGAATTTAGTTGGAAAAATGGAAAATTGGAGAAATTGCCAATGAAAGTTGTTGATGTTGGTTGGGGTTTAGAAAGATTAGTTTGGTTTATAAATGGTACACCAACTAGCTATGATGTTGTCTTTGGTAAAGCTTTAGAAAATTTTAAGAAAAAAGTTGATTTAGAATATGATGAAAAATTATTTTTACAATATGCAAAAATTGCTGGAAGTTTAGATTTAACTGAAATTGATGAAAAAATTGGAAGAAAAAGAATTGCAAAAATTTTGAATGTCAGTTTAGAAGAGCTTGAAAGAAAAGTTTTACCAATTCAAAGCATTTATGCAATTTTAGATCATAGTAGAACTGCTTTGTTTGCTATTGCTGATGGCGTTTTACCAAGCAATATAGGAGCTGGTTATTTTATAAGAGTTGTTATTAGAAGAGCTTTAGGTTTGTTAAATAAATTTAATTGGGAAGTAAAACTTGAAGATTTGGTTAGATGGCATATCGATTATCTTTCTAAAATGTTTCCAGAATTAAAGGAACGTGAAGATGAAGTTATAACAATTGTTAACGTTGAGGAAAAGAAATGGAAAAAAAGTAGAGAAAATGCAAAAAGAATTATTGAAAAATTGAAGAAGGAAGAAATTACAGAAGAAAAATTGGTTAAAATTTATGAAACTTATGGAATAACTCCAGAAGATTTAGGAATAGAAGCTTCTTCATTTTTCTATAAAAAACTTGAGAAAAAACCAAAAATTGAAAAGAAAAAAATTGAATTTGATATTAGTAATTTGTCAAAAACAAAAATTTTATTCTATGATGATATTTTTGAGTTTAAAGCAAAAGTTTTGAAAGTTTTTGATGGAAACTGGATTGTTTTGGATAAAACTGCTTTTTATCCAAAATCTGGAGGTCAAGATCATGATAAAGGTTATATAGATGGAAAGGAAGTTTTAGAAGTTATTAAAATTGGAAATGTGATTCTTCATAAAGTTAGTGAGAAAATCGAGGAAGGAAAAGAAGTTAATTGTAAAGTTGATGAAGAAAGAAGAAAAATTTTAACTCAACATCATGATGCTGTTCATATAGTTAATGGAATTGTTAAAAAAGTAATTGGAAGTTGGTGTAATCAATATGGAGCTGAAAAAACTGTTGAAAAAGCTAGATTAGATATAACACATTTTGAAAATTTAAGCGAAGAGCAAATTGAAAAAATTGAAGAAGAAGCAAATAAAGCGATTGAAAAAGATTTGCCAATAAACAAATTCTTTATGAATAGATTGGAAGCTGAAAGAAAATATGGATTTAGAATTTATCAAGGAGGATATGTTCCTTCAAAAGTTATTAGAATTGTTGAAATTCCTAGTATAGATATAGAAGCATGTTCAGGAACCCATGGCAATAGCACAAAAGAAGTTGAGTTAATTAAAATTTTAAGAACAAGAAGAATTGCTGATGGATTGATAAGAATTGAGTTAGTTGCTGGAAAAAGAGCTAAAGAACTGCTTGAAGAAAGAAAAAAGCTATTAGAAGAAATTAAAGAAAAAATTGGAAAAGAAGATATAGTTGAAGGTGGTAAAGAAATTTTTGAAAGATGGAAAAAATTAAGAAAGGAAATTAAGAAATTAAAAAAGTAGAATAATTTCTTTTCCAAATTCTTTTTTCAAGTTTAACCTAACATTTTTCCAAAAGCCATTAGATTTAACTAAACTTTCCCAAATTCTTTCTTTCTCTCTTCCAAAACTCTTAGCTATAAACCCTTTCCATTCTTTCATCAAATCATTTTTAACTCTAAATTTATCAACAAAAACTTCATCAAAATTTTTTAAACCAAACTCAATTAATTTTCTAATTTCTTCAAAATTTACAAATGGAAAAATTAATGGTCCTACAAACAAAAATGTTCTAATGTTTTCTTTTTTTAATTTTTTTAACGCATTAATTCTTTCTTTTATCGAAGAAGAAAATGGTTCAATAATTTTCCTTAAATTTTCATTCAAAGTAGTTATTGTAAAACCAACTTCTATTTCTTCAAATTTTTTAAGTATATCTAAATCTCTTAAAACTAAAGATGATTTTGTTTGAATTATAACTTTCCAATTATTTTTTGCCAAAACATCTAAAATTTCTCTTGTTATTTTATACTTTTTTTCAATAGGTTGATAAGGATCTGTTAATGACGAAAGATATACACTTCCTTTCTTTTTCTTTCTAATTTCTTTTTCTAAAATTTTTGCTGCATTCACTTTAACATAAACAAATTTTCCCCATTCTTCTTTTTCCTTCAAAAATTTTCTTGTATAATGCTTTGAATAACAATAAAAACAAGAGTGTTGACACCCTATGTAAGGATTAATTGTATAATCAGTAATTTTACTTTCTCCTAAAATTTTCTTAACTTTAATTTCAACTATCTTCATGAAATTTACCTTAATTAAATTTTTAATCTTTACAATTTAATCCAAAATTGATGAAAGTATTTAAATTTTTTGACAAAAATTTTCAAACAAAAAGAAAGAAAATTGTAAGATATACTAAAAATCTTTGTGTAATTTGTAAAGGAACAAAACTCTTATGTGGAAAACCAAAATGTCCAATTTTAGTTAAATTGCAAGCTCAATTAAAACTTAAAAGTTTAACTCAAAAGAAAGAAATTGAAGGAAGTTCTCCTCCTTCTATTTTTGTTGGAAGATTGGGATATCCAAAAGTTTTTGTTGGACCTTTAGTTCCTCCGTTCAAAGGAAATACTGAAAGTTTAGATAGGCCTGAAAAATGGTATGGAAAAACTATAGAAGAAATTGTAAATTTCAGACTTTCTTTAATAAGAGGAATGAAATTGATAAAAGTAAATGATTTGGAAGGAAAATTTCAAAGCTATTTACAAGAATTAGCTATTTCTAAAAAACATGTTGATTTAAATGTTAAATTCAGAAAAAAGCCAATTCAAAAAATCATTCTTAGAGATGATGTTCAACCTATTGGACCTTCTGCTTCTTTAGAAAAAATTGAAATGGAAAATCCAAAAGCTGACAAAAGAATGGAAAAGGTTTATTATGATTATGATTTAAAAGCATCTGACGCAGTTTTTTGGCTTTACAATAAAAATATAGAAGTTAGTAGAATTCAAAAAGCTTTTAGCGTTGGTGTAATGGGAATTAGAAAGAATAGAAAATTTGTTCCAACTAGATGGAGTATTACAGCTGTAGATGATATAATTTCAAAGAAAAACATTGAAATAGTTAAAAATTTTGAAACTTTGGACAAAATTAGAGTTTTTTATGGAGAATATATTGGGAATAAATGGTTTATTGTTCTATTTCCAAGAGAATGGAGTTACGAGCTTATAGAAGCTTGGTATCCAAAAACTTTATGGAATCAATCTGAAAATGAAGTTGCTATTGGTTCTGACTATGAATTTTTTGATGGTAAAAAAGAATATGCAAGTATTGGTGGTTGCTATTATGCTGTAAGATTAGCAATTTCTGAATACTTAAAAAGAATTAAAAGACAAGCCACTGCTTTGGTTATAAGAGAAATTTTACCAGATTATATCATGCCTGTTGGCGTTTGGCAAACTAGAGAGGCTGTAAGAAACATTTTATCAGAAAATAAGTTTTCGGAATTAGAAAGTTTAAAGGAAGTTTTTGATTTAATGAAAAGAAAAATAGAAATTCCAATAAAAATTATTATTTCAAATAGTCAAATTTTGAAAAACTATTTATATCAAAGAAGATTGAAAGAATTTGTGAAATTATGATCAAAGAGTATTTAGAATTTAAAGAAATTGAAAAAAAATTAAAAGAGATTGCAAAAATTTTTAGAGTAAGAGAGGAAGATTTGCCAAGAGTTATTGAAAGATTTAAGAAGGAAATTAAAGAAATGGAAGAGCAAATTAAAGAATTTAAGAAAGAAAGCTAAAAATAATTCATGGATGAATATTCCAAAAGCTATTTTCAAGCAATCGTTATAGATTTATACTCATTAAGTAAAAATCCTTTAGATGCCCTCCATCGAAATCCACTAGAACATTTGAAAAATAAAATTGAAATATTTCTTGAATCTTATAAAGATAAGATTGATATCTATTCTAAAAATTTATTAACCAAATGGAAAATTTACCTAGAAAAAATTGATAGTTATTTAAAAGAAGGAAAAGAAATTGAAAACTTTTATGGAAAACTTCAATATTATGCTGAAAAAATTCTTCAAAAACTGAGAGATACAGAATCTTTTAGAAAATTTGTAAAAGATGTAGAAAAATATAAAGAAAAATCTTTAGCACAGACTGAAGCTGTGTTTGAAATTCAAACACCAAAAATTAAAAGTAATGTAGAAGAAGTTAAAAAAGTGATTAAAAAACATGAGAAAGAAATGATTCTATTACCATTACTATTAGCAGTTGCTATATTTGCAGGTTTTTCTTCTCCAATAACATCCACTGGAAAATTTGTTTTCATAAAAACTATTTCCTATAATTTAATGATTTTCTTTTTAGTTCTTTCTCTTTTGATTTTAATATACAAATAAAAAAATTAAGAAGAAATGAAAAGATATATCTTTTTTCCTTTGTACTCTCCTTTTATTGATGTTTCATCTATATATCCTTTTCCAATTTCTAGCTTTATTTCATCTTCTTCAATGTATTCTCTTAGATCTTCTGCAGGCTTAAGCTTTAGACCCTTTATGCCTTTTAAAGAAAAAAAGTTCTCCTCTCTATTATAAAGAAGCTTTAATTTGCTAACCCTCATTAATTATTTTTTCATAAAGAAAATCTTTAAAAAAATATATGAGAATTCCTTTGTTTAATGACAAAGTAGTTAAAAAGTACTTACCAAATTATCTAAAAATAGATAGAAATGAAATTGCAGCTAAATTTCAAATAGCAAAGAGAATTAAAGCAAATTTTGATTCTTCAATGAATATCCAAGATTTAATGAAAATTCATTCAAAACTAGTTAAAAAAATTAAATATAAAAAATTTGAAAAAATTTTGAAAAAAGATATACCAGAAAAATCTTTGCTTGATCTAAAAATTTTGATTGCCGATAAAATTATTGAGAAATGTGAATTTTGCGAACATAAATGTAAAGTAAATAGAAATAAACAATTGGGAATTTGCCAATTACCAAACAAACTTTTAATTTCTTCAGAATTTGTTCATTGGGGTGAAGAAAGCTATTTTATTCCAAGCCATACAATTTTCTTTTATTCTTGTAACATGCTTTGTAAATTTTGTCAAAATTTTACTATTAGCTATAGATTAGAAAAACCTATAGAAATTACTCCAAAAAAATTAGCTGAAATAATTGATTATAGAAGAACTTTTGAAAATACAAGAAATTTGAATTTAGTAGGGGGAGAACCCACTCCTCACTTAAACCAAATTTTAAAAATTCTGAAAAATGTAGAAACTAACATACCAGTAATTTGGAATTCTAACATGTATATGAGTGAAATTTCTATGGAATTGTTAAATGGGATTATTGATGTTTATTTAGCTGATTTTAAATTTGGAAATAATGAATGTGCAAGAAGATATACTATCGTTAGGAATTATTTTGATATAATAACAAGAAATTTAAAAATTGCAAGCAAGCAAGCAGAAATTGTTATAAGGCATTTAATTTTGCCAAATCATTTGGAATGTTGTACTTTCAAGGTTTTAAAATGGATTTCTGAGAATTTGAAAGAAAAAGCTTTAGTGAATTTAATGGATCAATATTTTCCTTATTGGAAAGCTCAAGAATTTCCAGAAATCAATAGAAGAATTACAGTAAAAGAATTTTCATTAGCTTTGAGAAAAGCTTTAGAGTTGGGAATTGCTGTTAAAGATTAAAAATGTTACACGTGTAACAAATTAAGCATTTTTGATAAAAATAATAACTTAAAACTCAATTCCAAAAGTTAAATTATGCCAAGAGCTATTTGGTCTGGATCAATTTCATTTGGTTTAGTAACAATTCCTATAAAGGTATATCCAGCAATTAAACAAAAAGAAATTAAGTTTAATTTGGTTGATAAAGAAGGTCATCCAATTAAATACAAATATTGGTGTGAAGAAGAAAATAGAGAAGTTCCAAAAGATGAAGTTAGAAAGGCATTCAAAATAAGCAAAGACAAGTATATAATAATAGAAAAAAATGATTTGGAAAAGCTTAAGCTTAAAACAACTAAAACTATTGAAATCATTGAATTTATCGATATATCTCAAATAGACCCAATTTTCTACGAAACAGCTTATTATTTAGCTCCTTCTCAGGGAGGAGAAAAAGCTTACTTTCTATTTGCAGAAGCTTTAAGATTAAGTAATAAAGCTGCTATAGCTAAAGTTGTTATGAGAAATAAAGAATACTTAGTTGCTATAAGAGCTTACAAGAAAGGCTTAGTTATGCATATATTGCATTATATCGATGAAATTAGAGATATAGAAGAAATTCCAGAGCTAAAAACTTTAATTCCTTTGAAAGAAGAAGAATTAAAGCTTGCTCAAGCTTTAATTGAAAAATTAACAGAAAAAGAAGTTGATTTGAGCAAATTTAAAGATACTTATACAGAAGCTTTGAAAAAATTGATAAAAGCAAAAATAGAAGGAAAAGAATTCAAAATTGAAGAAGAAAAACCTGCAGAAGAAGCTAAGAGCTTAATGAAAGCTTTAGAAGAAAGCATTGAAATTGCTAAGAAGAAAAAGAAAGCTGAAGCAAAAGCTTAGATTTTTGAAACTTTAATTTAAATTATGGACTTATTTGAAACAAAAATTAATGAGTTCCAATAACAATAAATAAAATATGAA
>NJEA01000016.1 GCA_002254545.1 Candidatus Aenigmarchaeota archaeon ex4484_224 | reverse complement strand
GAAAAGTGTTGGAAGTTCTCCACCAACAAATACATGACCTTCTGGAACAACAAAATCATATACATAATCGTTATATTCTATTTCTTTTATTTCCTCTATAGTATCTTCAATAAATTTGGATTGCTTTTTCTCAAAATTCTGAAGAAAAGTAGAATAGTTTTTAGAAGGAACTAATATAATATCTCCTTTTTTCAGTTTAAAAGCTTCGATCCAAACAATCTTTCTATTTATAAGTTTTGGTAACTTATGTAATTTGGTCAATTTTATTTCTCTTCCTCTTCTTGTCCTAATTATTAGAATTTTTTTTACTCTTTCTCTGTAAATGTAAGAAGTATCAACCTTTTTAATTTTACCATTAACAAATCCAAAAACTTTTACTCCCTTCAATGGAACAATAAATCCATTATCAAAAATATATTCTCCAAATTTTTCTTTATAGTAGTTATATGCATCTTCTATTGTTTCAAAGTGTAGCTTATCATCATTTATAAACGTTACTATAGTATCTTTTGCAACACATTTCCCTGAGCCATAAGGTCCATAAAATTCAGTAATTGCTTGTGTCTCGACACCACCACCAAGCAAATTATCTAAATTTTTACTTCCAGTTGTTATTCTTTCAGCTTTTAAACTTCTTTCATGAATTTCTTTTGCGGTTTCAAACCCAATGTTAAGCATTTTTCTTACTTCATAAATTATTTTGGCAGCTTGACCTTCTCCTATTTCTGCTATAGCAGCTAAATCGCTTGGAGAAGAAACTGCAATTACCATTGGATCTGTATATCCAATAGCCTCTAACTTTTCAGCTAGTTTTGGACCTACACCAGGTATATCTCTTAAGTTAAATTTTTCTTTCTTTTTACTCATTTTTTAACACCTCAACTAATTTTTTTGTCTCTTCTAAATAATTTAAGTCTTTCAATTCATTAACTATAAACTCTAAATTTCCAAAAACTTTGTTTTGTTTAACTCTCCCTCTTACAACAACTTCTCTTCCTAATATTCTAGATTCGATTAAATTTTTTCTTTCATTTGCATCTAGATCTAAAAGTTCCTCAGCCTTAATTCCAACTAATTTTTCAGCTTGGTCTCTAAAGAAAACTGTTCTAAGAGTAGAAGTTCCATCATCAATTATTGTCGAAATTACTAAAAATCTTAAAGGATCAACTTCACCATGTTCTTTACAATAATTTCCTTCTATTCTTTGATTACAAATTGGACATACATTAAAAATGTAATTTCCCTTAAAAACATGAACAATTACTCCTTTTATTTCATATAAACCAGAAGAAACTATATCTTTAATTTTTACTCTTTTTATACTGTTTGGAAAAATTTCGTTCAAAATTTTTTCCAAACTTGGTAAATTTTCATTTTCAGTTTTAATTATCCTTCCAAATTTTCCTAAAGAAATTTCCAAATTTCCAAAAATGTTTTCTCTTGCTATCCCATTTATTATTTGAATTGAATCACCAACCTTTATTTTTTCTTTTTCTAAAAAATCAACTTGATCATTCCATAAAGGAACTCTTACAAAACCAGTTTCATCAGCAATATATAAATTTACAACTCTTCCTTTACTCCCATCAATTCTTTCAAATTCAACTATATTTGAAATTTTAAAAACTCTTCCTTCTAAGTTAAAACCTTTCATGCCAAAATCGATATCTTTAATTTTTAAACTTGGTTTCCTAATTATTTCAATTCCAAACTCTCTTCCAACAAGCATAGCAGCTCCTTCTTTTGTTAGTAAACCAGAAAGTTCAACAATTTTTTTATTGATTCTTTTAATTATTTCTTCTCTAGAAATTCCAGTTTTTTCAACTATTTGATTAACAATTTCTTCAAAACTCATTCTAAAACCCTCTTTTTAGCTAAAATTATATCATTTTTTAAAATTGTTTTTCTTCCGACATGTTTTGCTAATTCAACAGCTTTTTCAGCAATTTCAAAGATTTTCTCTTCTACATAGTTTGCCAAAGCCTCTGAAGCACTATCGGAAACTCTTTCAGCTCCAGCTTCTTTTAAAATTCTTTCAAAATTCTTTTTTGTGAAAAGTCCCATAGTTTAAGCTTGGAATTTTAATTTAAAAAATTAACTAGAGAAAATTTCAAATGTTTTTAACTTTAAAAACTCTTATTTCAGGATTTGAATAAACTAATTCAAAATTTTTCAGTCCTTGGCCATTAAAGAAGAACATTTTTGTAAAAATTGAATCTCTTATGGAAGGTGTCATATATATTGCTGTTTTAAAATCAGGACTTATCCAAACAGTTCCTGGCAATGCTTCTGAGGAATTTGAATAACTTGAAATTCTTTGATTGTTGTAGAAGTAAATTGTTTCTTTTACAACTTTATTTATAATTCCTTGTTGAGGTAAGTTAAAAATGGAATAAATTTTACCATTTTTTTGCATTACCGTAATAATTCCATTTCCATAAATTAAATTTCCTGAACTATCTACAGAAGTTAATGACAATTGAATAAAACTTTCTCCTTTTCCAGTACCAAAATAACTAAGCCAGTAATATTTTCCAATCAAATCATTCGAAGCGATTATATAAATTTCGCTTACTGGCTTACAAGCTTCTTCTGGCACAATATCATCAAACTTTTCATATACTTGCCTACATTGATCTTGAGTTAATTGTTTGTATTTTTTAATTATTGATAGTGATTCATTTTCATTACTAGTTGCAAAAATTCTTCCCATATCTTGGATTCTTACATTATGATCATATGGTATGCAAGCTCCTGGACCGCAATGAGCTCCATCTGCATGAACTTTTAGAGGTTTTCCTTTATAGTAAGTATATCCAGCTAAGATATGACCTGGGTCCCACCAAGTCATAAGTAGAGCATCTTTATCAGCATTTTTAACAAACCAATCTAGCATATCATACCAATTCTTACTTATTAACATTTCTTTGCTTGAAATTCCCATTTGAATAGAGTTTGAAATAAAGAAAATTGTTGAAAAGATAAAGATTGCAAAAATTAACAAAAACATTTGGTTTTGATTTGATTTGTAAATTGAAAGGAGGGAAAAAACAAGAATTAAAAAGTAAAGTAAGAGGTTTGGAATGGAAAATCCTAAGTAAAAAAGATACATTGTTAGTGAAAAAAGAAGAATTAGTAGAGTTAATTTGGGGTATCTTTTATAATTGGAAATTAAATAACCAGCTGCTATGCTTGCAGCTACTGTGAATTGTAAAGAAAATCTAATTCCTCTTGTTATTAAAACAAACATGAAAAGAGAAAAAAGAAATAGAAAAACTTCTTCTTTTGCTATTTTTTCTTTTAAAATAATTTTGTATAAAATTAAAGGAACTATACCAAAAGCTAAAATTGTTGTTATTAAACCAACTCTAGAAGCTATGGAAAAAAATCCTCTCAAAGAGAAAACATTAATAGGTTGAAGTTCCGCTACTGAAATGTTTACTAGTAAAGGAGCTGTTGGTGCTGTTAATGCTGCTTTTACAGTTAAATAAAGTAAGAAAATTGATCCTATAGCTAAAAAATATGCAAATTTTCTTTTTTGTTTATCTTTAAAATCTTTTCTATAAATCCAAAGAAGGAAGGAAAAAAGGAAGAAGATTAATAAAATTGCTAGGATTCTAATTGCTATTCCTAGGTTTGTAAATGCTAAACCTCCTAAGAATGATCTAAATTCATCATGCTCTAAAAAAACTGTTGTAATTAAGTTAGTTAAAAAAATTATTGTGAAAAGTGGATATGTTATTTCTCTAATTTCTGAAATAATTTCTGGAGTTAATTTTAAAGAGAATTCTCTTGAATGAACTATGTTTTCAAAAATTCTGAAAATTGGTAATGCAAAGAAAAAGACAGTAAAAATTATTAAATTAATCCAACCTCCTCCCCAAGTGTAGATAAAAGCTAAGTTGATTAAAATAGCTAAAGTTATATGTAAAATCTTTTTTGATTTCATTGCTAACAAAGTTGCAAATAGAGAAGCAAAAAACCAAAAAACTATGGGAGAATCTGTATCACAATAACCTGCCATGCTAACTCCTATTAAAGTTGGTGCCAAAACTGCAAATAATGCAATTGTTAAACCAGCAATTTCATTTGAAATTTCTTTTCCTAATAGATAAGCAGGAATTGGAATTAAAGCCACTATTATTAATGGAGAAAGAATTGCAGCTTTCATTAAAGTTATTGATGATGAAAGAAAGTGAAGAATGAAGTAGAAAAAGATTATTGTATAGGACCAGCCATTTAAATTTCCAAAATCTCTTCCTGGAGGAAAATAAGATTGGACATCCCATTTTGGCGGGAGCAAGTTGTTATTTAAAATCATTGCTGCATGTCTGTAGAAATACCAGGGATCATAATCTAAAACTGTAGGAGTTGAAATTGTTGAAAGTCTTATCCATACTCCTAAAAAAGAAATTAAAACTAATGCTAAAACTATTAAAATTGATTTTTTGTATTTTCCAATTTTGGTAAATACTTTTTTCACTGTATACACCGATTATAAGAATAATTCTAATTGAACTAAATTTAAAATTTTCTAAAATACTTTAAATATCCAATTTTCTATGTTAAAAATTAATGTCCAAGGAAATAGAAATAGAAATTTCAAATATAGAATTTTGGATTACACTAGCTTTTTTAATTGTTTTAGCTTATTGGACTTTCCAAGTTACAGTTCCTACAAACATAGTTTTCGGTGATGAAGGATTCCATACAACTTTAGCTAGATGGATAGGAACAAAGCTAGAATATCCAAAATACATACCATTTGAAGGAACAAACCTCAGAAAAACTGGGTATTATAGACCTCCACTCTGGAATTTGTTAGAAGCTAGTTTTTTTGCTATTTTTGGAAATAATGAATTAATACCAAAAATTCTAAATCCAGTAATTACATTCTTAACTGGGCTTTCAATTTTTATTTTAACATTTAAAATTTTCAGAAATGAAAAGCTTTCCTTATTTGCTAGCATTTTAACAGTTTCTTTACCAACAATTCTAACCTATACAGTTTTTTTCTATTATGCAAACTTACTTGTATTCTTTTCAACCCTATCAATTCTTTTGTTCTTTGATTATGTTAAAAACAACTCTTGGAAATCTTTAATTCTATCTTCTCTATTTGCTTCTTTAGCATTTCTAACTAATCAAGCTGGATTAGCACTTTATCTTTTAATTTTAATTTGGTTCTTGAAAGAAGTCTATGAGAATAGAAGATTGAAAAATTCTTGGATAATATCGATTTTCATTTTAATCATAGTTCCATTAGGATTTTTTGTTAGAAATTTAGTTGTTTATAAAGCCCCAGTTTGTTATTCCATTCCATACTTAGGAAAATTTTGGAGTTTAGATTTATGTAATATTAACGAAATGCAAGAAAAGTACAAATTTAAAGGACAAGCAATTCCCACTGGAACAGAACAAAATGTTTTTAGATTTGGATTGATGAATTATTTATCTTTTGTTTATGGAAATTTACTATTCACCTTTTTACCTTTTATTTTTGGATTCTCCTTAATTTATCTTAGAAAAGAAAAAATTTTCATTCCTCTATCTTTATTTCTTCTTTTCTTACTAATTTTGTTTCCAAAAGTATCTTCAAGAGCTGAAGATACAGCAAGATATACTATTTTATGGGCAAGCACTATATCTTTTGTTGCTGCATTTTTTTACGAGTATATTTCACAAGAATTTGAAAAATCTCTGCCATACTCCTCTTTTATAATTATTCTAATAGTTTTAATTTTAGCTAGTTATTATTCTATATCCAAATTAAACTCACTAAAACCGTTAAAATATTGGTCAATAAGCTTTATACAAGCTTGTAAATGGATATCCCAAAATTTACCAGAAAATTCAACAATTTCAACCATTTGGGCACATAATGCTGCATTCTATTCAAATAGAAGAATTGCTGGTTTCTATGCAGATATTGCATTAAGTAATGATTTGAATTATACCTTGAAATTCATGAAAGAAAATGGAATCGATTACTTATTTATTCAGAAATTTAGCATAGATCCTTTGAATAGAGGATATGCAGATAATTATCCATCCAATTTTGTTAAAATGATAATAAATCATCCAAACATTTTTGTTAAAGTTTATGAAAATGGCCCACCTTTAGAAAATTGTTTGAATGGAAATTGTGATGGAAATGTGATTTATTACATAAACTATACTGCTGCAGGATTTTAATTAAAAAAACAAAATTAAAATTATGTTGTTAGTTTTAATTTCATCTTTGATATCATTTTTTGTAGTTTATTTGCTAACTCCTTTCTTTATAAACTACTTTAAAAAAATTGGGCTAGTTAGTAAAGATGTTCATAAACCAAAAAAACCATTTGTTCCAATTTCAGCTGGAATTCCTTTAATTTTTGGAATTTCTTTATCAATTTTCTTCTATGTTTTTTGGCAAACTTTTTTAGTTAAAAACTACCAAGCTATTACTTATCTTTTCGCTTCTTTACTTTCAATTATTTTAATTGCTTTTGTTGGTTTTTTAGATGATTTAAATGTAAAACAAGTTAAAAAAGGAAAATGGATTGAAGGAAAAGAAGGTCTTAAAAGATGGCAAAAACCTTTAGCAACTTTAATTGCTGTATTCCCTTTAATGGTTGTAATGGCTGGTCATAGTCAAATGGATATCCCTTTTATTGGAAGTGTTGATTTTGGAATTTTTTATCCTTTGATTATTGTTCCAATAGGAATTTTTGGTGCAGCTAATATGGTTAATATGCTTGGTGGTTTTAACGGCTTAGAAGCTGGAATGGGATTAGTTTATACTTTTTCCTTAGGAATTTATGCTTTAATTCATCAAAGCTATTTAGCTAGCTTAATCTTTTTTTCAACATTTTTTGGTTTACTTGGAATTATTAGATATAATTGGTATCCAGCAAAGATTTTGGCTGGTGATAGCTTAACTTACTTGCTAGGAGCTGTTTTAGCTATAGGAGCAATTATTGGAAACATGGAAAAAGCAACAGTAATAACTGCAATGCCATTTATTATTCAAGGAATTTTGAAATTTTATTCAAAAATAAAACTTGGAGATTTTGCTTCTGATTTAGGAATTTTTGAAAAAAATGGAAAAATTAGACCGAAATATAAAGAAATTTATTCTTTAACACATTTAGCCACGAGAATTGCAAAAACAGAAAAGAAAATTGTTTTGTTTTTAATTTTTATTCAAGTCATTTTTTCTCTAATTCCCTTTCTTGGTATAATTTAAGATAAATTTTTTCAATTTGATTTACCATTTTTTCTAAAGTAAAATATTTTAAAAATCTTCTTCTTGCATTTCTTCCAAGTTTTTTTCTTAACTGTTCATTTTTCAAAAGCTTTATAATTGCTTTAGCTAACTCTTTTGGATTTTTTGGTTCAACAACAATTCCTGTTTCCATATGCTTATTAACAAAATTTACTCCGCTTCCTTTAATTTTTGTGGAAACTATTGGTTTAGAAAATTTCATAGCCTCTACCATAGATATACCAAAAGCTTCTCCTCTATTAATGCTTGGTAAAACAAAGACATCACAAATTTTATAGAATGTATTTTTTTCTTTCTCATTTAGATATCCAGTAAAAACAACAAATTTTTTAATTGAAAGATTTTTTACCAATTTTTCCAACTTTTTTCTTTCTATACCATCTCCAACTATCACAAACTTTACATTTTTAACTTTTGAAATTACCAAAGGAATTGATCTGATTAAAAATTCTAAACCTTTATAGGGATATAATCTCCCGACAAACAAAACAATTTTTTCTTTTTTAGAAATTTTGAATCTTTTTCTTATTTTTTCTATTCTTTCTGTTTTCATTTCTTTGGAAATTCCTATTGGTATTATTTTTGTTTTTTTAAGAAAGTGTTTTAAAATTGGTGAATTTCTTGCATATTCATAAGAAGTTGAAACAATTAAATCTGATTTTTTGAGTAAAGGAAAGATGTAAAATCTTCTTAAAAATTCTGAAATTTTTGATAATTTTGTATAAAGCGGTAAATCTGCATGATAAGTTATTAAAATTTTTGATTTTTTTGAAAATAGAGAATAAAAAAGAAGATAAATTTCTGAAATTGGGTTAGGTATATGAAAATGAATTATATCTGGGTTTGTTTTAAAAATTAAATTGAAATAAGGAAGATTGAAAGGTACTTGAAAAATTTCAAAAAGTTTTTTAATTCTGTAAATTTCAATTCCATTTGATTTTTCATATGAAGGTTTTGGAGAATGAGTTGCTATTATTGAAATTTTAAACTTTTTTTTCAAAGAAGAAGCTAAATTAAAAGTATATGTTTCAATTCCCCCTTTATCTGGAGGATAACCTTTTGTAATTTGTAGAATTTTCATAAATTTTATTTTAAAAATTACACATAAAACTACTTATGAAAATTGCGTTTTTATATCCAAATTCACCAATTAGTCCACATAAAGTTCATTTAGCTTGGGCATTATCTATAGGTGCAAAACCAATAAAAACTCCAAAGGGAATAGGAAAGTTTGATGTTGAAAAATTAAAAAATTTCGATATTTTGTTTTTGGAATCTTTATATTGTTTGCCTTTTGCTAGTAAAGCAAAAAAGAAAAATAGTGATTTAAAGATAGTTTCATTGATAGCTGACACTTCATTTTATCCAGAAAAATTGAGTTTGGCTAGAAGATTATACTTTAAATTTAGTAGGTTAGATTTGGTTGATGCATACATAACTATATCTGAAAGAATAAGGAAGTATATAATTTCATATACAGGAAATAGAAAAGTAGTTGTTGTAAGACCATTTTCTGAATTAAAATTCAGTAAAAAAGAATTTAATGAAAAAATGAAAAGGGGATTTGAGAAGAAAGCTGGTTTAATAGGAAATAAATATAAAGTTGAAGGAATGAGGATTGTTGAAAAAATGAGCAAGGATATGAAAGATTGGGATTTTTATTTAGCAGGTTCGGGATCCAATTTTTTCAAAAACACAAAAAATCTTTTTGTTTTAGGTTGGGTTAGAAATCAAAAAGATTTTTTCAAAAAAATTTCTTTCTATTTGCATCCGATTAAAATTGAACCGTTTTCTGTTTCTAGCTTAGAAGCAATGAGAATAGGAAGTTTTCCTTTGATATACAAAGAAGCAGGAATTTTAGAAATAGTTCCAAAAAAAGTTAAACAGTTTATTGAAGTGAAAAAATTGAATGAAAGAGAGTTTGAGAAAAAGTTAAAAGAAAGATTTAAAGATGAAAGAAAAAGTAAGAAAATTTTGAAAGAACTATACAAACTTTCTTTGAAGTTTAGGAAGGAAGAAAGTGTAAAAGAATTTAAGAGAAAGTTTTGGAAATTGGCTAATAGTTAAATTTATTTAGTACTTTCAATTCTTTTCCAAATTTTTTTGAACGGTTTTTTCCTCCAAATTAACCAATAGCTTCTTAACCAAGCTAAAAAGTAAAAAGATCCAATTAAAATCATCTTCCAAAAATTTTTAACTCCATAAATTTTAATCATTGTTTTAATATTTTCCCAATTAAACATTTCACTTTCTAAGGTCCTCGTCTTAAATTTAAACCATTTTCTTATTTGATAAAAACCTGCTCTTGTTCTCGATTTTTGTCTGATAAAATCTAAAAGTTTTGTTGGAAATTTTACATAAACTTTTGCTTTTGGTTCATAAACAATTTGATATCCTTTTGATTTAATTAGATATCCTATTACTGCATCATCACTCAAAGAATTTGAAGGAATTTTTTTAACAATTCCATTCCTTATTGCATATAAATAGCCTGTTGGGTGCCAAAAAATTCCTTTTTTGCTTTCTTTTAATCTAATTTCATGCATTCTCTTTTCACTTAATTTTGCCCATTCATAGAATAAAGAATTTTTTGGAATTTGGTAAATTACTTTTGCGGACACCGCCCCTACCTTTGGATTTTTGAAATGTTTTAGTAAATGTTTGATTGAATTTTTTGCCAAAATAACATCACCATCTGTTAAAACCAAAATATCAGATTTTATTTTTTGAAAAGCTAAATTTAAGGCAGTTGGTTTTCCTTTTCCTGGGTCTTTGAGTATTTTAATTCTTTTGTTTTTCTTTTGGTATTTTTTTGCTATATCTAGAGTTTCTTTGTCTGGTGCAACTACTGAAATTTCATAATTTTTTGGTAATTCTTGATTTAAGATGGAATTTAAGCATTTGTATAAATTTGGTTCTTTGAAAGCTGTTATGATGGTGGAAACTTTATTCTTTACCATAAAAATTTATGGAACTTTCTAAAG
>NJEA01000032.1 GCA_002254545.1 Candidatus Aenigmarchaeota archaeon ex4484_224 | reverse complement strand
AGTTGGTTTGATGTAAAAAATTATTTAGAATTATACAATAAATATTCTTATGGATTAAGAGAATTTATGGGAAAAATATTTGGTTTTGTTGGTGGTTCTTTAAGTGCATACTTGG
Organism: Candidatus Aenigmarchaeota archaeon ex4484_224; assembly: GCA_002254545.1. Lineage (GTDB taxonomy): Archaea > Aenigmatarchaeota > Aenigmatarchaeia > CG10238-14 > EX4484-224 > EX4484-224. The sequence goes on along the minus strand of NJEA01000032.1, from coordinate 5,931 downwards.
GTTATGAAATAGGTGATTTACTTGAGTATAAAAATAAGTATTAGAATTGAAAAAGAAGATAAGTATATTGAAATTCCACTTAAAGTAAAAGAAATTAGAAAATTGTATGATATCTATCTTTTTACAAGAGAAAAAATTGATAGCATAGCTAAAAAACTAATGTTTTTGATCCATGATGTAATAGATGATGGAACAGTTTTTACTTTTAAAAATGGAAAATTAGTTAAATTAAAGGAAAAGCATTATATAATTAGAAAGCCAAAATGGAAGGTAAAACATGGGGTTGTTAGAAAACACAAAACTAGCAAAAAATAAGTTTTTATATTTTCTTATTAATATTCTTTTGCTTTACTTAGAAATTAAAATTTTTGAATATGGTGGAAGGTATGTTAGAGATTTTGCTTTTGGAATGATAATTGGTTTATTACTTTCAATTATATACTATAGTAAATAAATACTTAAATATATGTATATCTAAAAACAAATTATGGATAATCTAGATAAAGAGATAGTTAGATTGTTGAGAAGACATAAGGAATTAAGCACTTACGAGATAGCAAAAAGAGTAAAGGTTTCTTGGTCAACAGTATATACGAGGCTTTTAAAACTAGCTTTGAATGGAATTATTGAAATGAAAAAATATGAAGAGTTTCCAACTTTGAGAACAATTTATTGGAAAATAAAGAAGTGAGAAGGTGAAAACTAAAAAAGAATTAAAAAAAGAGCTTAAATTTTTAGAAAGAATTAATGATTTATTTTTTATTTTATTTATAATTCCACTATACCTTGCCATATGGATTAAGCAATTTATGTTCGAATTACTCGCGACCAGTATCATATCTTTATTTTTTAGTTATATATCCTTACAGGCTTATAAGGAAGTTGAAAAAAAGTTATATGGTGATAGAAAATGAATAGAAAAAATGGATTTATACTTTATCTTTTGTATATCGGTTTACTTATATCTGCTTATTTTGATCCAACAGATCCAATTATAAATCCATTAGTTCTTCTTTTTTCAATTGGTTTACCATTTCTATATAATTTATACAAAAAAATTCTAATTCCGGAAGAAACAAAATTTATCTATACACTTCTTTTTATTCAATTTATTCCATTTTTTGGTCCAGTTGCAATTTTACTATTTATTTTTATTTCGCTTTCACTAATAGATTATTTAGTTTTTAATTTGAGTGGTAAAGATGTCATATAAAGACTATTTTGAAGGAACTGTAGCATTTTCTGAATTAAAACCAAAAGATAGATTAAGGGTTTTGTATGAATTTATCAAAGCTATTGGCAAAGAAGGTATTTCAAGAAAAGAATTGGAAAAAAAATTTCCAAGTTTATCATCTTCTCAAATTTATCAAAGAGTTTATAGAGACTTATACTTCGGAAACTTAGCTTATACATTTAAAGGAAAGGTCTTTCTAACAGATTTGGGTTTAAAAATTTTGGAAAAAGGAAGTTTAACTTTAGAAGATTTGAAAAAAGCAAAAGCACCAGATTTTTTAATTAAAAGAATTACAAGGAAACCGAGAGTAATTTATTATTTTATTGGAGTAGATGACGCAACTAGAGGAAAAATTTATTGGATATCCTCTCTTAAAAAATATAGATTAGTTGTAAAAAAAGAAAAACCAAAAATATTTGAAAAACTTGGAATTGTTGTTCATGGTTCGATAGATACAGGTGGTCAAAGAGCTCATGAAAGATTAGTAGTTGAAGCAAAGACATGGACTTTTGTAAAAGAAAAAAATCCAGAAGAAATTTCTGATATAGAAGAAGAGTTAGCAGATTTTTTAGAAGAAGCAGTAGAAGTTGCTTTTGGTGGATGGGCATCTGATTTAATAATAAAAGAAGGAGCTTCTTATCTAAGTGAACCAAAAGGAGAAGTTTATATTGTTGATTATCCAGAAAAAGGTTTCTTTGCGGAATATAAACACTATGATAAGAAAACCGGAAGATTGAAAAGAAGCAATACAATAACATTTTTGGAAAGTGAAATGCCTGAATATGAAAGAAAGAAAAAATTGAGATATAGACAAAAAACTTTGGGTGAGTAGATGAGTTTATTAAAAATTGATATAGATCATAAAGAACCATTTGATAAATGGAAAAAAGAATGGATAGAAACTAGGAAAAAAATTTTAGAGTTTTTTGGTTTTAAAGTCGAAGATATAGTTATTTATGAATCTGGATCAAAAAGAGGATACCACATTTATATAAAAATTGATAAGGAAATACCAGATGAAGAAATAAACAAACTTCAGTTTTTACTAGGAGATGATTTAACTAGAGTAGTAATCAACATGAGAAGAATTGAAAGAGGAGTAGGATATTGGAATGTTTTGTTTTCCAAAATACTTAGAAAAAGGAGTGATAAAGAGGATTTGAAAAAAGCAATTAATTTAATTGAAAAATCTAATTTAAATGAATATGAAAAGGAATGGCTCAAAGATTATGTTGAAATGTTATATCGTTCAATTAAAAAATTTACGGAGGTTTTAAAATGAAGATCCATCCAAAATGTTATAAATGTGTTCATTATTTATTAGGAGAATGTGAGGGTTGGGTAGTTCCATGTGCAAAATATAAATCTGCCAAAGGATGGGTTAATAAAAAAATAAGGAGGTGAGATGGTGGGTCATGCTACCTTTTCAATCAAGGGTAAGAGTTTAGTAGAAGTGCTCGAAGAACTAAGAGAATACTTTGAAAAAAATCCAACATCAACTATTGATAGTACAACTTTAATAGTTAACAGAAAGGCTATTGGAGATTGTGGAATTGAGCTTGAAATAGAAAAGGCATATGGAAAAATAAAAAGAAAAGGTTTCCAATTAATATTAAGAGTGTCACCATAGTGGTGATATAATGTCAGCTGAAGATTGGGAAAGAAGAGATGAAGCAATAAGATTGTTAGAAGAAGCTAGAGGAATATTGGAAGATATGGTAAACGATATAGAAGATAGGATATCAAACATAGAAGAATATTTTTCAAGTTCTCCTGTAATGGATCAACTAGAATACAGAAAGGAAAGCATTGAAAATGCATTAAGCTATATAGAAGATGCTATCTCAGAGCTGGAGGGGATGGAATGATTGCTAAAATTTTGGTTTGGTATTTGCTTATCACTTACATCCTTGAAACAATTGTAAGATTGTATTTAGTTTCTAAAGGATATCATTGTGTTGAGCATTCTCCTTTAACGAATGCAATTATTGCAGTATGGTCAACTATAGTTGCATTTTTAATATGGCTATACCTAATACCTTTGGTGAGTTGAATGATATTAAAAGAAATTAAAAGGTTCATTGAACTAAAACTTTTGGATATTGAATTTTGGATTTGGGATAGATTAGAGCTTACAAACAAAAAATTAGAAAATAAGCTAAAAAAGAAATTTGGTATTTTTAGCATTAATCAGAAGTTAAGAAGTTGGAAAAGAAGGTTGATGAATTAGATAAAAGAGTTAGCAAATTGGAAGAATGGTTTAAGAGGTTGGAAAAGTGAAAGTAATTGCAAAATGCAAAAATTGTGGAAATGAATTTTCAATACCAATTCCATTTACTGCAGAAGATATGTTTTGTCCAAGATGTAAGGAATGGGGTTTAATAGAAGTAATTGGGTGTAAAGAATGAATCCAAAAGAAGCTTTGAAAAAAGTTAAAAAATGGTACGGCACTACTAGAGGAATTTTGCCATTCATGGCTTTCTACTTGCTTTTGGATGAAAAATATAGGAAAAAGATTGATGAGAATATTGAGATAATAGATAGAGAGTTTAGGAGGCAAGTAAATGAATCTTGAAGAATATAAGGAATGGTTGGAGAAGAATGGAAATAAGGAAGAAAAGGAAGCCTATAGAGTTGTTGAGAAAATTTTGGAATGGCATTTAAAGTATAGAACTAGCTTTAAACATATAAAAATCTACCCTAGATTCAGGTACAAAGGAATTGAATTCGATTTGCTAATTTTGCTATCGGATAAAGATGTTGAAATAAATGAGTTGAATAAAGACGGTTTGTTCATTTACAGAATAATTGCAGTTGAATTTAAAGAAACTGATGTGAGAAAAGTAATTTCTCAAGCAATTACAAGAAAAGAATATGTTCACTATACCTACATAGCAACTAGAAACGTTCCTTTAGAGTATGATCAAATTTTTATGTTGGCTTTGTTTGGAATTGGTTGGGTTGTTTGGGAAAGTGGTTTTGCAAAGTTAATTTTACCTGCAAAGTATTATGAAACTGGTGATTGGAAGTTAAAGGAAATGATAGATATACTTTTAAATGAAAAGTTTAAAGAAGTTGTTGAAGATGTTGTTAAAGAGAGGTGGAAAGAGTGGATAAAGAAAAGACGGAAATATTAGGCTTGCCTTTGTGGGTAGTTGAGGCTGAAAGGAAAGGCTTGGTAAAGGTTAAGGTTAATTGAAAGTAAAAGTAAAATTTTTGGAAAATGTGGATGAATTTGTTGGAATTGATTTGAAAGATTATGGTCCATTCTTTAAAGGAGATATAGCAGAAATTCCTTTAGAAAATGCAAAAATTTTAGAAGAGGGTAAAGTTATAAAAATTTTAGAGAACAAATAATAATTGATGATTAAAGTAGATGAGAAAGACTTAATAAAACTAATAAAATACTATGAAGATATGTCTAAAACTGTTAAAGATCCAATTTTAAAAGAAAGATTTAAAAGTTATGTTAACGCTTTTATTTTTATCTTAAAAAATGGAAAAAAATAAATACTCTGAATTTAAAGTTTAATTATGGCTCTTGAAGTTTCTAAAGATGAGAAGCTTATTGAAAAAATAAAAAAGTTTGCTGAAGGATGTAAGGAAATTGGAGGAACATTTATAGAAGGAAAATATGGATTAACTTGTAAGGTGGCTAACTCTGAAATATTTTTTGATCCAAAGGGCGATGCCCTGTTTATTGGGGGGAGCGGTGAGTTTGAGGTTGAGGACTTTGTAGTTAAGGATTTCATGCTCTACGGAAAAAAGATTTACTTCTTCTCAGACAAATCTACAATAGCTCTAGATAATAAAGGAAAGTTGCATGTTGGGATACCGTTATAAACTTTAAATATTATCTTCAACAAACCATGAGTATGGAAGAAATTAAAAATTTGGAAAAAGAATATGAAGAATTGAAGGAAAATATGAAAGTTAAAGAATGGGTTTCTTTATCCAGTCAAATAAGTTATTTGAGTAGCCAATATTTTTGGAATCCAAATGATTATCTTGAAAAAGAAATCGATAGATTAAGTGCAGAAAGAGAAAACTTGGAAAAGGTATATCCAGAAGTTAAAAGATTTGTAGAACTAAGAGAAAAATTGTTACCAATATGGACGAAAAAATCAGTTGAAAACTTTGTGAAAGCAGTTGAAGGATGTAAAATGTCTCGTTCAATAGATGAGTTTAAATCCTGTATTGTTAAGCGTTTAAGTGAAATGAAGAAAAAATAAATACTACCTTTTCCAAAATTTAATTAAAGTATGGTGGATAAAGAAATTTTAAAGATGGTTGAAAAATTTGCTGAAGGTTGTAAATATATAGAAGGGAAGTGGGATAAATCAACTGATTCTTGTAAAAAAGATAATACAATAATTAGGATTTCCAAAGGTGTTGATGGAGCTGATGTTGAAATAAGAAGTGATAGAGCAACTATATTCATTCAAGGTTTAAAGACTTCAGATGTAATATCTAAAGAAAACAAAGGAGGAGTAAAATCACTAAAACTAACATTTTTAGGAGAGGATTTTGATAACATAATAAGAATTACCGATTATGGATCGGTAGACATTGACATAGGTAAAGAATTAGAATAATCTATAAATATCTCTTCAACTAAGATATAATTAACAAGTGTGTGTGGATGAGTTCCTGAAGGATGATGGAACGAGCAATAGAGTGTGGGTGTGTGTAATCTC
>NJEA01000015.1 GCA_002254545.1 Candidatus Aenigmarchaeota archaeon ex4484_224 | reverse complement strand
ATTGTTAGATGTGGGGGTTTTATATCTCCTCCAATATCTTTTTTAATTTCATTTGAGATTTTTACAAGATAATTTTTTCCTTCTGTTATATCTAATGCCAAAACTCTAAAATAACTTTTCGATGGAATAAAAAGGAAATTTTTTAGAACAACAACAAATTTTGGATATCTGGAGGATATCTCTTTTAACTTGTTTTCAATCTCTTTTACTTTTTCCTCTTTAACTTCTCCAAGAAAAGAAAGGGATATATGATAATTTTCTTTTTCAACAAATTTACATTTCCACGGCAAACTTTCAATTTTTTCTTTAATTTCCCAAATTTTTTCCTTAATTTCTTCTGGAGGAAATATTCCTATAAACAATCGCATTATTTTAAATAAATCAATCGATTAATAAATTAATAGGTAGATAGAATGCCTGAATCAAGAGTGAGAGCTGCTGATATAATTGGGAAGGAAATAATAAGCGAAGAAACAGGAAGAAAGTTTGGAATAGTAGATAATATAGAGTTTGTAGCAGAAAGCGGAGAAATGCTAAATATAGTAGTAGCAAATCCAACAAGATATCTAAAAGAACTAAATCCAAAGACAGATGAACAAGGAAGAATATTAATACCATTTACAGCAGTAAAGAGTGTAGGAGATTTTGTAATAATTACAGAAAGTGAATTAGTCTAACCAACAAATTTCAACTTCTTCAACTCTCCACTTTGGTTTTATTTTACTTTTTGAAATTGGAATTCCCTTTTTTCTACATTTATATTCTAACAAACCAGTCCAAGCAATCATTACCCCATTATCACTAGCATATTTCATTGGAACAATAGCATATTTTGCACTTCTTTCTTTTGTCATTATTTCAATCATTTGTTTCAATCTTTTGTTTGCTGCTACTCCACCAACAACTAAAACTTCTTTCTTATTTGATTGGGCTAAAGCTCTTTCAGTAACTTCTACAAGCATAGAAAAAACAGTTTCCTGAAAAGAATATGCTATATCTTCTTTTCTATAACCTTTTTTAATTAAATTTAAAGAATAAGTCAAAATTCCAGAAAAAGAAACATCCATTCCTTTTACAACATATGGAAAGTCAATCCATTTTCCTTTTTTAGCTAATTCTTCAATTTTTGGACCACCAGGCATTTCATATCCTAACTCTCTAGCCAAAACATCAAAAGCATTTCCAACAGGTATATCTTGAGTTTCTCCATAAATTCTATATCTTTTTTCTTCATAAACAATTACCTGAGTATTTCCTCCAGAAAGATAAAGAACTACTGGATCTTTAAGCTTAGTCAATAATCTACCAATTTCTATATGGGCTATTGCATGATTTACACCAATTAAAGGTTTTTTATATTTTAAGGAAAGATACCTAGCTAAAGTTGCGGCTACTCTCAAATTATTTGGGATTCCCATTCCTTGAGTAAAAGAGATTAAATCAATTTCTTTTAAAGTTAATTTTGCTTCTTTTAAAGCATTTTTTAACAAAATTGGAGCTTGTTTTGAATGAAATTCAGCTGATTCTCTTGGAATTAATCCTTTACCTTTTTCTGGTTTAAAAATTGCTCTTTGATCTGCTAAAATTTTTCCTTTTTCATCAATTATTCCAATTCCAATAACATATGCTGAACTTTCTATACCTAAAGAAATCATAAATGAAATTAAGCTTGATTAAGTTTAAATTTAATTTAGGAGTTTAGAGAAATATGGAAGAATTTGTTAGAAAAGCTTTAGAAATTTCTAAATTTAAAGAATTAAATCCTGTTCAAAGAGAAGCTTTGGAAAGAGGTCTGTTAAAAGGAAAAAATTTAGTTGTTTTTGCTCCTACTTCAAGCGGAAAAACTTTGATTGCTGAAATTGCTGCTTTAAAAACAATTTTAAAAGAAAAGAGAAAGGTTGTTTATTTAGTTCCTTTAGTAGCTTTGGCTAATGAAAAATATGAAACTTTTAAGAAAAAGTATGAAAAAATTGGGATTAAAGTTGCTATAAGTGTAGGAGATTTTGATTCTAGCGATCCATTTTTAGCTAATTACGATTGGATAATTGTTACTAATGAAAAATTGGAAAGTTTGATTAGGCATAAAGCTGAATGGATTAAGGATATCGGATTAGTTATTGTTGACGAAGTCCATTTATTAAATGATCCTTCAAGAGGCCCAACTTTAGAGGTTTTAATTACTTTACTTAGAAAAATTTTACCAAAATCTCAATTTATTTTACTTTCGGCAACAATTAACAATTTTTATGAAATAGCTGCTTGGATGAACGCTGAAATTGTTTATTCAGAATGGAGACCTGTAAAATTGTACAAAGGAATTGCTTATGATTTTAAAATTAAGTTTTTTGATTGGAATGAAATTAAATTAAATGAATTAGAGGAAATTGAGAAAGCTATTGTTGATTATGTTTTGAAAAATAGAAAACAAATTTTAATTTTTGTTTCTACTAGAAGAAAAGCTGAATCTTTAGCAGAAAAACTTTCTAAATTTGTAAAAAATTTTCTTGGAAGAAGTGAAAAAGAAATTTTAAATAAAATTTCTTTGGAAATTGAAAATGTTTTAGAAGTTCCTACAAAACAATGTAAAAGAGAAGCGAAAGTTATAAGAAATGGAGTAGCATTTCATCATGCTGGTTTGCTTGGAAAACAAAAAAGAATTATTGAAGAAAATTTTAGAAAAGGTTTAATTAAAATAATTGTTGCAACTCCAACAATGGCAATGGGAGTTAATTTACCTTCTTGGTTTGTTGTTGTAAGAGATGTTAAAAGGTATTATCCTGGTTTTGGTTCTGTTTATTTACCAGTTTTAGAAGTTGAGCAAATGCTTGGAAGAGCTGGAAGAATAGATTATGATAAAGAAGGGTTTGGTGTTTTAGTTGCTAGGAATGAAGATGAAGCAAGAATTCTGGAAGATAGATATATCTTTGGAGAGCCTGAAAGAATTAGATCAAAATTAGCAAGTGAGCCTGCTTTAAGAATGCACACTTTAGGATTAATTTCAACAAACATTTGTAATAGCTTAGAAAGTTTGATGAATTTTTTTGAAAAAACATTTTTTGCTTATCAATTTGGAAATTTGTTTTTAATTGAAGAGAAAATTGAAGAAATAATCGAAGATTTGAAAGATTGGGATTTTGTAAAAGAGAGAAAAGGAATTTTAATTGCAACTAGATTAGGAAAAAGAATTTCTGAACTCTATTTGGATCCTTTAAGTGCTCATAGATTTGTTGATGGACTAAAAAATTGGAATAAAAGGAAAATTACTGAATTTAGTTTTTTGCAATTAGCTAGTTATTCAAGAGAAATGATTCCTTTCTTGAGTTTAAGGAGTGGTGAATTTTTCGAATATAGCGAAGAGTTAGAAAAAAGAAAGGAAGAAATTTTGGTTGATATACCAGAAGAATGGGAAGATGAATATGAAGAATTTTTATCTGCTTTTAAATTAGCTAAAATGTTTGAAGATTGGATTAATGAAAAAACAGAAGATGAAATTTTAGATAAATATAAAGTTACGCCTGGAGAGCTTTGGAATAGATTGCAAATAATGGATTGGCTTTTGTATTCCTTGGAGGAAATTGCTTTAATTTTGAAAATAAAAGAGGTTTTAAAAGTGATTAGAAAAACAAGAGTTAGAGTAGAGTATGGGGTTAAAGAAGAATTATTACCATTAGTTAAAATAAAAGGAATTGGAAGGATAAGAGCAAGAAAATTGTTCAATAGCAAAATTAAATCAATTTCAGATTTAAGAAAAGTTCCTTTAGAAAGTTTGGCAAAAATTGTTGGTCCAAAAATTGCAAAGAAAATTAAAGATCAAGTTGAAGGAAGAAAAGAAGTTAAGGAAAAACAATTAGTTTTAGGTTAAAAACTGAAATTTTTTTGAAAACTAAATAATTTTTATGAAGAGAATTTATTTTGGAATTCTTTTAATCATTTTTTCTGAAATTACAATGTTCTTAAGAATTAAACCTTTTGTTTATTGGTTTACACCATTAGTTTGGATAGGATATATATTTCTAGTTGATGGTTTTGTTTTTTCTATAAAGAAAGATTCTTTGTTTGAAAATAAGAAAAAGTTTTTCTTATTATTTGTTATTTCTGCTTTAATTTGGTGGATGTTCGAGTATATCAATAAGTTTGTAAAGTTTAGGGGCTGGATATACATAAATTTACCTCCAAACGAATTAGAGGCATTAACAATGGGAACTTTAGCATTTTCAACAATTTTCCCAGCAATTTTTGAAACAAAAGATCTTCTTTCCTTATTTCTTTCTCATTTTGACTTAAAAATAAATTTAAAATGGCATGGATTAATTTCAAATGAATTCTTTTTAATATTTCTTTTTTCTTTAGGCTTAATTTTTATTGTTTTACCTTTTACAATCAAAACTCCTTGGCTTTGGGCTTTTGTTTGGACAGGCTTTATTTTATTAATAGATCCAATTCTTTATCTTTCAAAGAATAAAAAATGTATTTTGAGTTTAATTGAGAGAAGAAAAATTAAAACTTTGCTTTCAATTTTCTTTGCAGGATATATTTGTGGTTTTCTTTGGGAATTTTGGAATTATTGGGCTTATTCAAAATGGATATACACAATTCCAATTTTAGAAGAAATTAAAGTATTTGAAATTCCTTTGGTTGGATTTTTAGCTTATGGGCCATTTGCTCTAGAAATTTATGATTTTTATCTTCTTGTAAGATTTGTGGAATGGAAGTTAGAAAAGATTAAATTTGAATTTTTGGCATAACTTTTAATTTAGAGGGACCGTAGTCTAACTTGGCTAGGATACCGGCTTCGGGTGCCGGAGGTCTGGGTTCAAATCCCAGCGGTCCCATTTTTAAAAACTTAATCTAGAATTTTTTAAATTCTCACAACAATTTCCACATAAACTTCCTTTCCTTCTTTAATTTTTCGAACTAAACTTCCTTTTAAATCTTTAATTCCCTTATTGCACATAATTCCAATAGTTCCATCGTTTACTTTATCATCCTTTCTAATTTCAATTTCTTTCTCATTTTCCATTTTTAAAGCTGGACTTCCAAATCCATTTATAACTTCTTTTTCATTTTCAACTTCAATTATAATTTCAATAATCCCTCCATTTCTCAAAGCATTTTTCAAATTTTCATTCAATTCTTTAGAACCTTTATCAATATTAATGATCAAACAACTTTTATTTTTCTCTTTACAAAATTTTATAGAATTTTCATCTTCAACTTCAAATTCTTTATTTCCAATTCCTCTCAAAATTTCTCTATAAGTGTTAATTCTTCTAAATAACTTCCACCCCATTTCAGTTGGTATATAAGCTCCTTTTTCGGTAAAAAATAGAATTCCTTTACTAGCTAACAATTGAAAAGTTTCTTTTACAATTTCAGGATTAATATTGGGGGAGCTTTCAGGAGGTAACTCTGGCTTTATATCATTTTTCCTTTCTTCCATAATTTTATCTTCTTTTTTCAAATAAAAATTCATTTAAATTTTCTTACAATTGTTATAAAGCCAGTATGCATTAATCCCAAAGTTTTTGGTCTTAAAGTTTTTGTATATTGCCATTCTCTTACAATTCCTTCAAAAATTACCTTATCAAAATATTCATAATTTTCCAATTCTCTATTAACTTCTAACAATTCATCCACAGTAGGAGAATAAATTACTAGATATCCTCCATTCTTTAAAGCTTTCCAAGCTTTTTTAATTACTTTTACAACATCTTTCAAATCAAGCAAAATTAAATCAACATTTTTCTCATCAATTTTTTTAGTAACATCTTTTTTCTTAATTCTAACATTTTTTATTCCAACCAATTTTAAATTTTCAACAGCTTTTCTATAAAACAAATCATTAATTTCATAACTCACAACTTTCCCTTTAGGAAAAACTAAAGCTAATAAAATTGCTGAATATCCGGTTCCGGTTCCAGCATCTACTATAAGAGGATCTTCTTTTAAACTTACATAACTTAAAATTAAACCTATATCTTTTGGTAAAATTACTTGAGCAGTTCTTACAATTTTTTTAAGTAATATATCTTTTGGTAGTGCTCTTAAAACTAAGAACTCTTTTCCCAAATGAGTTTTAACAAATTTTCCTTCTTTTAATTCTTTAGTATCAATTTTCCCAAAATGTGTATTAACAAATCTTTTTTTACCAACTTCGACCAAAATACTACCTTCTTTACTAACAAGCAAATAGAATTTTTTCATAATTTGAATTTTTCTTTACAATTTAAAAATTCCCATAGCAATCAAAAATAAAATCATCAAAATTCCTATAAGAATAGCTAGATATACCATTTCTTTGCTTGAACCAAAAGTTATAGGAATTGGTCCAATAAAAACAATTCCCCCATATTCGGCTTTTCCTTTGGCTCCAATTATTGCAGAAAGTAAAATTAGAAAGATACCAACAAAGATTAAACTAATTCCTGCTATAAACAAAATTTCATTCATCATTTTTATTATTATTAAATTTAAATTAAAAAACATGAAAGCCTTTATTTTAACTTTGCCTTTAGGAAGTTTTTTGATAAACGAAGAAGGAAAAGTTTTAGATTATAAACTATTTCCAAAAGATTCAAAAGAATGTGCAGAGAAATTTTTGAAATCTTTTTCTTCTTTAATAAAAGAAGAATCAAATCTTTTTGAAAAAAATAAACAAAAATTTGAAATTTATTTTTTAATCAAAAAAGAAAATTTGCCATTTGAAAAAAATAAAAAAGAAATTGAATTTAAATCAAGAATTTTGAATTTTCTTATTGAAAATAAAATTTTTGAGTCAGAAATTTCTCTAAATCAATTTCTTTCAGAAGTATATTCTGAAATTACAAAAATCAAAATGAAAGAAAGTTTAAAGAAAGATTTGCTTGTAATTCAAGCTATTAGAGCTATAGAGGAATTGGATAAATCTATTAATGTTTTTATTGAAAGATTAAGAGAATGGTATGGCTTGCATTTTCCCGAATTAGAGAAAGCAATTAAAGAAGGAAAAAGTTATGCTGAAATTGTTAAAAAATATGGAAGGAAAGAAAACATTCCAGATAAAAAATTAAAACCATTAATCGAGCAAAGTATTGGCATAAATTTGGAAAAAGATGATGAAGAAATGATAAAATATTTTGCTTCAAGAATTTTTTCACTTTATGAGTTAAGAGAGAAGCTTGTGAATTATTTAGATAAGGTTTTGAAAGAAATTGCTCCAAACCTTCAATATTTAGCAGGAACTTTATTAACAGCTAGATTGATTAGTAAAGCTGGGAGTTTGGAAAAACTTGCAAAAATGGCGAGTTCAACAATTCAGCTTATAGGAGCAGAAAAAGCATTATTTAGATATCTAAGAGGAAGAGGAAAAACACCAAAGCATGGAATTATTTTTACTCATCCTTTAATTTCTTCATCTCCCAAAAAATTAAGAGGAAAAATAGCAAGAGCTTTAGCTTCTAAGCTAAGCATTGCAGCAAAAATAGATTATTATTCAAAAGAATTTAGAGGGGAGGAACTTAAGAAAGATTTAGATGAAAAAATTAAACAAATAAAGGAGGGTAAAAAATGAAAATAGAAAAAACAAAATTTGAAGGTATTTTTAAAATGGGAAAAGAATTGCTAACTATTAATTTAGTTCCTAGAGAAAAAGTTTATGGTGAAAAATTAATAGAGTTTGAAGGGAAAGAATATAGAGTTTGGAATAAATGGAGAAGTAAACCAGCAGCAGCTATTTCAAAAGGTTTATCTATTTTTCCAATTAAACCAAAATCTAAGATTTTATACTTAGGAATAGCTAGTGGTACAACAGCAAGCCATTTTAGTGATATAATTGGGAGAGAAGGAAGAATCTATGGAATTGAAATTAGTTCAAGAGTTTTAAAAGATCTTTTACCAATAGCACAAAAAAGAGGAAACATTTTACCAATTTTGGCAGATGCAAGAAAAATTGATGAATACAAAGATTTAATTTTAGAAAAAGTAGATGTTGTTTATTGCGATGTTGCGGATCCTCAGGAAGTAGATATATTCATAAGAAATTCAACAACATTCTTAAAACCAAAAGGTTTTGGTTTACTTGCTTTAAAATCTAGAAGTATAGATGTTGTTAAAAAACCAAAGGAAATTTATAAAGAAACTAGAAAAAAGCTTGAAGAATATTGTGAAGTAAAAGACTTTGTTAGATTAGATCCATTTCAAAAGGATCATGGATTTTTTGTTTGCCAGTTTTAAATAGGTTTAATAAAACCAAAGAACTTTCCCTCTTTCATTCCAACAACTTTCCATTTTTTAATTCCTCTATCATCTATTAAGCTTATTGTTATTTTTGCAATTTCTTTCATACTCTTACCTTTGCCAAAGCTCTCGGATTTCTATAGACAAATAGCTTTGGATCGATTTTGTTTCTAAAAAATAAATCTTTTTGAATTCCAAATTCTAAAACAACATCTTCTAAAAAACTAGCTCCACAACTTTTACAAAAATACCTTCTTTTTCCTTCCATATCTATAAATTTGACAACTCTATGAGATCCACATCTTATGCACTTCATGAATAAAACTTCCTTTTTTATTTATAATGGACTTTCTAGAGACTTCATTTCAAATGTTCATAAAAATTTCAATTAATTTCTTTCTATTAATTTTTTCTATTTTTAAGCCAGCAGCTTGTGGATGTCCCCCACCACTTCCTTTAACTTTTTTCAAAACTTTCTCAACAATTTTCAATAAGTTTTTTCTACATCCTTTTCCTCTTCTCAAACTAATTTCAATTTTTCCATTCCTTTCTTGAAAAACAACTAATACTTTTTTCTTAATTTTTTCAGCTAAAATGCTTGCAATCGTAGATTTAAAAAATAGTTTTGATTTAACTTCAAAAAACACATATCCATTTTTTTCAATTTTCTCTTTTTCAAAATTTTTCAAAATTTTTTCAATCTCTCTTTGACTTTCAAAATACCATTTCAAAATTTTCAAATGTTCTTTTTTATTTCCCTTTAAAATTTCAATATAATTTTGACTTTTAGCCAAAACTTTTGCAACAAAGCTAGAGTTATTTTCATTAAAAATCCTACAACTATTAACGACATTTGCAAAAACATAAATGTATTCATCTATTTTTTTACAATCTTTTCTAATCCACTTACAATTCTTTTCTCCTTTATCACAAATTGTTCCAACTAATCCCAACCAACAAATTTCATTTTTTTCTAGAAATTCCTTCCCAATAACATAAGATAAACAAGAAGTTGGAATATAAGCATTTTTTTCATAAATTCTTGGATTGATATAAACAAATTTCTTTGGATATCTGACAGGAAAATGATGATCAACTATCAATACTTTTTTCTTTTTAATTTTCTCTATGACACTTTCTTCAATTCTAGGTATATCCAAAAAAATTAAACAATCAAATTTTTCAATAATTTTTTCATTTATCCTTTCTTTATTCAAAACTTTAGCTTTAATTTTCATTTTTTTAAAAATTTTTAAAAAAATAGAAGCTGAGCAAATTCCATCACAATCACTATCATGAACAATCAAACAATTTCCTTTAACTTTTTTTAAAAAATCAATACCTTTCTTGCAAATTTCTTCAATCTTTTTCTTTTTCATCCTTCATCCTTTCTATTTCCCAAAGTATAGGAACTTGAGAAGCAATTTCTTGCAAACTAGTATTATATCTAGCTTCAAAAATTGACAAAAAATGATCAACATAATGTAAAACTAAAGCTTCAAAAGTTCTTGGAGGTGTAGGTCCAGTTTCACCAAAATGAGAAACAACTAAATGAATTACTTCTTCTGGAAAATCTCTTTTATACAATTCAGCTCCCATTAAAATTGAATGATCAATTAAAACTCCTGTATGTTCAACTCCTTTTTCACCAACTTTCCATTCAAAAAGTTTTCCAATATCGTGTAAAATAGCTCCAGCAATTAAAACATCTAAATTCAATTTTAAACCATAAACTTCTTCTATTATTTTTGCCATTTCTATACAAGCTTTAGTTACAGCTATTGTATGATTTAAAACATCTCTTTCAACATAAATTTGACCAGAAGGGCTAGATACTATAAATCCAGTTCTAGCTTTTTTAATATCTTCAGGTTTATATTTTCTAAAATCTTTGCTAGTAAGCTTTGGATCTTTTAGAATTTCAATTACTTTTTTCCTCAAATTTTCATCTTTAATTCTATTTGCAAGTTTAATTACTTCTTCCATGTTCTTACTGAATTTACTTTTATCCAAACAATGCTCCTAATCCAGCCACTGCTTCCTCTTCCTTCTTTGCCCTTTCTTCTTCCTCTTTCTCCTCTTCCTTCTTTTCCTCTTTAGCTTCAGCAGGAGCAGCAGCTACAAATGCTGCTTCTTCCAAAGCTTTATCTATATCTACTCCTTGTAAGCTAGCAACTAAAGCTTTTATTTTTGTTTCATCTACTTGTGCTCCTACAGCTTCTATTATCTTCTTTATATTTTCTTCTGTTATTTCTTTTCCAGCAGCATGCAATACCAATGCACTATATACTTCTATCATTTCAACCACCAAATTTTTCTTTCAAATATTTAGCTTGATTATAAGCTTTAGCTAATAAATACTTAATATTTTCTTTTGTTGGATATCCAACATTAATAGTTAAGGATAAAGCTTTTCTATAGGCTTCTTTCATCATATCCAAATATTTATAAATCAAATCTAAAACATCTCTCTTATACAATTTCCCATTAACAAAAATTCCAACAACATTCAATCTAACTCTTATAGGTCTAATTTCTAACTTTCTTAACAAAGAAACCAAACTTTCTGGTATAGGCTGACCTTTTTTAACAACCAAAGTATCTTTTTTTACTGCAATTCTTCCTTTTTCAACGCCAGCAGGAATTTTTGCTTTTGCAAAATCGCTAATAGCTGGTCCAGCAGGAATTTTTGTTGGTCCAGCAGGAATTATTATA
>NJEA01000004.1 GCA_002254545.1 Candidatus Aenigmarchaeota archaeon ex4484_224 | reverse complement strand
CAATCCAGCAATAGTTGGAGTTGAGGTAATTGCTGGGTATTTAACAAAGGGAACTAGATTAAAAAGAGAGAAGGATGGAAAGAATGTTGGTAAGATAAAGGAAATACAAAAAGAAGGTAAAAGCTTGGAGTTTGCTTTACCAGGAGATAAAGTTGCTATTAGTATAGAAGGAGGAAATGTTGGAAGAAATTTTGATGAAGGTGACTATTTAATTACAGATTTTAGTGAAAGAGATAAACAAATTTTGTTTGAGCTATTTAATGAATTAACTGAAAGCGAAAAACAATTATTAAATGAATTAAAAGAGAAAAAGAAAATATGAAGAAAAATTTAATTTTATTGTCTATTTTTCTACTTATAATTCCTTCTGTTTTTGCAAACAATTTTTCAATAACTTTTGATATAAATGAAGATATGAAAATTAACGAAATTGTTCAATTAATTTTTGAGGAAGAACAAAAATTTCAAAATGTTTCTTTTTTGGTAGAAGGTAATTTAATTTCAGTAAGTGTTTATGCTAATAACGATCCAATTCCATTCTTAGTAGATAAAAGTAATAAAAGAACAAAGGTAATAGCTTTAACAAATTCAATCCCTTATTCAAACATAACGTTTTCATTTCTAATTTCAGATTTAATTTTTGAAAGAGGAAATACAAAACAGTTTTTTATTATTCTAAATTTACCACTAAATATTTCTTCTAGACAAGTAAAAATAATTCTTCCTAAGGGATTTTACTTAGAAAAATGTTATCCAGATTGCATAAGAGGTTCTGATGGAAGAAGAATTTTTGCTTTTTGGAATAATATTTCTCAGCAAGAATTTCCAATTTCTTTGATTTTTAAAAAAGAAGAGTTCAGAGCTTCTTATTTTTATTTCATAATTGCTTTTTTAGCTTTTGTTTTAGGTTTTTTATTCTTTTATTATAGAAAAAAATCTTTTGAAAACTTTCTTTTACCATTTTCTGAAGAAGAAAGAAAAGTAATTCTTTATTTGAAGAAAAATAAAGTTTGCTTACAAAATAAAATTGAGAAAGAATTTGGACTTTCAAGGGTAAAAACTTTTAGAATTATTAGAAAATTAGAAAAAATAGGATTGATTAAAAAAGAAAAATTTGGTAGAACAAACAAAATTTTTTGGATTAAATAAAACGTTTCAAATCGTTTCAAGATAAATTGAAAAGAAGGAAACGTTATATTTGTTTTTGGGAGTATGTCTAGAAAAAATGTAATATCTTTGTTAGTAATAATAGCATCTTTAGCAATAATAGCTCCCATAGGACTTTCACAGCTATCAATGGGACAAAATCTTCCAAAACCAGTTATTTCAAAAATGGCAGTATTAGGAAATGGAATAGCAATAAATCCAAATGATTTAACAGATTTTAAACTAGTAAGAGCAGGAATTGCAACTGTCAAACTTCATTTTATGGGAGAAGAGAGAAGTATAACAAAAGGAATTATCTTTCTAGATCAGGATAGGTATGTAGTAAATAACATAGAATTTGGAAATGAAACAATAGATGCAAAATTATTTGTTAATGGAACAGAAGTTGGAAGTTTACATCTAGAATTAACATTAAAAGGAAACAAAGGTGTATGGGTAGGGGATATATCGGTTAATGGAGAGACATACAAAATTTACATAACAGATGTAAAGAGAAAATTCCAACCATCTGAAGTTAAAGAAAAAATTTCAGAATTTTGTAAAGAACATCCAGCTGAATGTGTAAAAAATGCTAAAGGAATAGCTTCAGCTTATTGTGAAAAGAATCCAACTGATCCATCTTGTAGAGAAAAAATAGCAAACTATTGTAAAGATCATCCTAAAGATCAGAGATGTGTAGCCTTACAAAAAGTTTATTGCTTAAAACATTTTGAGGATCAAAGATGTAGAGAATTTTACAGTGAATATTGCGAGAAAAATAAAGAATCAATGTTTTGTAATGCATTTAAAGTAAGAGCAACACAAAAATTCTGTAAAAATCATCCAAATGCAAGAATTTGTAAAGCTTTGCAAATAGAGAGAAAATTGCATTTTTGTTTAGAAAATCCAAATAGTCCAGAATGTCAGCAAATGATTGAAATAGCTAAGAAAAATAAGAAAAAATTTGAAGAAAAAGCAAAGCTAGCAGTTTATTGTGCTTACCATCAAAATGAAACAAAATGTCAAGAGTTTTGTGAAGTATATCCATTAGCTTGTAAACAAATACCAAAGTTAATTTCAGTGTTTAATAAAACAGGAATTAAAGGTATCAAACTTCCTACGCATTTAACAATTCCAAGAGGGAGAAGATGAATGCTTTAGCAATTTCAATAATAATAGTTGGAATTTTGCTAGTAATTGCCTATTTTGCTTACTATGCATTCTTCCAAACAACTCAAACAAAAACAGAAGAAGCGAATTTAAGTAAACAATCAGAAGAACTTATAGAACAAGAAATTGAAAATTATGTTAACAATATAACAGAACAAGAAATAGAACAGTTGCTAACTTCTTAGCTTTCTTTTTTTATTTTTTCCAATTTCCTAAAAGTATTCCATTCAAAGAATAAATTTTTGCTTTAGAATAATCAAAAATATTTTCTTTCATAATTGGGCTTAATTCTTTAGATTCTTTACTGAATATATCAATTCCTGTTAGCAAATTATTAAAATGTGGAATTATAACAATTTTCAATTTTCCAGTTTTTTCTATTTTATATTTTTCAACAATTTTTTCTTTTTTGAGTTTGGAAAAAATAAAAACCTTTTCAACTTTATATCCAAAATTTTCTTTATATTTTATTCCAGGATGTAAATGAGCCATTATCAACCAATCACATTTAACTAGGCTTGGAGATGGCCAGGCATGTCCATGAAAAAATCCAAAATTTTCCATGCAAAAACCTTTTGGTGAATAAATTTTTTTATTTGGTAGAATTTTTTCCAAATTTCCATCATGATTTCCTTTAACAATTTTTAAATCAATAGTTTTTTCAATTTCTTTAACAAATTCTACTACCATTCTTTTTTCTTTCCTATAAGGATTTATTATTTTGTGCTTTAAATCACCATTAATTACCAGTGTTTTTGCTTTGGTTTTTTCGATCAAATTTTTAACTTCTTGTATGAAAAAATTAAGTTGAGAAGGAATGTGAATTCCAGATTTTAGCAATTCAATTTCATATCCTATATGCAAATCAGAAATAACTAATGTCTTAATTTTTTTAATAAAAATAGCTGGGTATCCCTTAATCATTTTAATCATAGTATATTGAAATTTACCTCAGATAGATTTTAAAAGTTATTTTGTTCAATATTCTTTCATGAATGAAAGAATAGGAACAATAATTTCAATAAATTCATCTCCAAATTGTGATGAATTTTATTTTGTTATAGAAAAAGATGTCGGAAGAGGAGAATTTGTAGAAGTTGAAACAAAGAAAGGAAAAATAATCGCAAGAATCACAGATATAGTTAAAGCAAACCCTTATTTAGAAAATGCAGAAATTGTTAAAAATTTGGGAGAAAATCTTTTTAATCAATTTCCCATAAATGAATGGGAGTATTTAGTTGCAAAATGTATTCCTTTATCATTAATTTCAAATGGAATTCAGGAAAGAGTTATCTTTCCTCCTTCACCAGGAGATTCTGTATATAAAGTTGATAAAGAATTTCTCTCAAAATTTTTAGGTTTTGATGAAAATGGTCTAAATATAGGAAAACTTTTGTTTTATGATTTAAATGTTAAATTAAACATTACTAAAACATTTCAAAAACACTTAGCAATATTGGCTACGAGTGGAGCAGGAAAATCTTTTTTGGCAAATGTTCTAATAGAAGAGCTTTTATCAAAAGAATATTCTCCAAGTATTTTTGTAATAGATCCTCATGGTGAATATAAAGTCTTTTCAGAAGATAATGAATTTTCAACTAAAGTTGAAGTTTTTACAAAAGAAAAAATTTCGATAGATACAAATCAACTTTCTTCTTTTCATTTTTCTCAATTCTTACCTCAATTAACTTTCGTTCAAAGAAGAGAGTTAGATAAAATAATTTCTTCTTTAAAACAAGATTCCAAAAGATTTGATTTAAAACAATTAATAGAAGAAATTAAGAATTCTTCGATTAAAGATAAAACAAAAGATGCTTTGCTTTCTTGGCTTTTATCTTTGGTACAATTCAATCTCTTTAAAGATTTTGAATCACCATCTTTGCAAAGTGTTTTAGAACCCAGAAAAGCAATTATTTTAGACCTTTCTGATGTAATTAATTTAAAAGAAAAACAAATAATTGTTTCCTATTTTCTCAAAAGAATTTTTGATTTAAGGAGATTGAAAAAAATTCCACCAACTATAATTTTTGTTGAAGAAGCTCATCAATTTGCTCCTGAAGGAAAGGAAAAAGAAGAGGCAATTTCAAAAGGAATCATTGAAACTATTGCAAGAGAAGGAAGAAAGTTTGGTGTTTCGTTAGTTTTAATTTCTCAAAGGCCAATTAAACTTTCAACAACAGCATTAAGTCAATGTAATACTTTTGTTTTGTTAAGAATTGTTAATCCTTACGATATAAAGCATGTTTCTGAATCTTGCGAAGGAATGACTAAAGATATATCAAATTCTTTACCAGGTTTGAATGTTGGAGAGGCTTTTATAACTGGAGAAGCTGTTAATTATCCAGTTTTATTTAAAGTTAGAAAAAAGAAAGTTAAAGAATCATCTTTAGGAATTAATTTAGAAAATGCTGTAAAAGAATTTTTAGAAGAAAAAAGAAAAATTAAAGAAGATTTGGAAGCTTTTAAATAATTCTTTCAACTTGAGTTGGTTCGTCAATTTCTTTATTTCTACTTAATCTATAAGCATATCCTGTTATAGAATCTTCCATTTCTGGAATATGACTAATTATAAAAACTTGATCCATGAATTCATTTATTTTTTCTCTTAATGTTTTTGCCAAATCTTCAATTGCTTTTCTATCTAAATTATGGGTTGGTTCATCAAGAACTAAAATTCTTAAGTTTGGTGCTAAAACTAAAGAGAAAGCAATTCTTAAAGCTAAAGCGGCTAAACTTCTTTCACCACCAGATACATTTCCTTCAACATTTACAAAATTTCCACTTCTTTCTTGTAATTTGAGCAAATAATCTCCTTCCTCAATTTCTAGTTTAATTCCAACAAAATCTCTATAAGGATATATAGTTTCCCAAATTTGATTCATCGTTAAATTAATAGTTGAAACAAATTCCTTTCTTAATTGTTTTTGAGTTTCTTTTAATGCTTTTTCCAAAATTTTCAAATCTTTAACAATTTTTTCAATTTTTTCAATTTCTTTCATTTCCTTTTCAACTTCTTCTACTCTCTTTTCAACTTCTTCTTTTCTTAGCTTTTTTTCTTCTATAATTTTTTCCAAACTTTCAATTTTTGTTGAAATTTCAACAATTTTTTCAATTAAGAATTTATTTTGTTCTTGTAATTCTTTCATTTTTTCTTCGTTAACAGAAACTTTTAACTTTTCAATCTTTTTCTCAATCTCTTCTTTTTCATTTTTTAATCTCTCAATTTCCTTTATTTCATTTTCAATTTCTTCAATTTTCTCTAAGATTTTCCCAATCTCTTCCTTTTCAAAAATTAATTTTTCAATCTCTTCTCTTTCTTCTTTTAATTTTTTAGAAATTTCTTCCTCTTTTTGTTTAACCTTCTCAAAATCTTTTCTAATTTCTTCCAACTTCTTTTCAATCTCTTCCTTCCTTTTCTCAATCTTTTCTTTATCTCTAATCATTTCAGTTAAAATTTTAATTTCAGTTATAACACTTTCAATCTCTTTTAACTTTCTTTCATTTTCCAAAATTTTTGGTTCAATTTCCTTTATTTCATTCTCCATCTCTTCAATTTCTTTAGAATATTCTTCAATTAGTTTTTCTCTTTTTTCTTTATCTAAAGGAGATTTACAAACAGGACAAATAGCTTCACTTTCTTTCAACTTCTCTATAGCATCTTTTTTCTTTTCAATTTCAGATATACCAGAAATCTTTCTTTTTTCAAGTTCTTTTATTTTTTTCTTTATTTCTTCTTTCAAACCTTCTATATCCTCTCCAAATTTTTCCTTTATTTCCTCAATTTTCTTTTCATTTTCAATTATTTGAGAAATTTTTTCCTTTATTTCCTCAATTTCTCTTTTAAAACTTTTAATTTCGGAGTCATTCAAAGAAATTAAATGAATCATTTTTCTATATTCATCTTCTAATTCTTCAACTTTTTTTCTCTTTTCTTTAATTTCCTTTTCAATTTCTTCCAATTTCTTCTCAATTTCCTCTTTTCTAAATTTCCAAATAATTTCTCTTTCTTTTTCAACTTTTTTCTCTTTTTCTTCTAACAAGCCAACTACTTTGTTAAATGTTTCTTTCAATTTTAACAATTCATTAAAACTTTTTTCCATTTCAGAGATTTTTTCTTCCAAAATTTTCTTTAACTTTTTATATTCTTCAACTTTTTTCTCACTTTTCCCTTTCTCACTTTCCAATTTTTCAATTTCGTTTCGAATTTCCTTAACTTTTTCTTTTTCTTTATCTAAATCAATCAATTTTACTCTTTCGACTTTTTCTCTTTTCCTTTCATTTAATCTGTTTGTTAATGAAACTAAACTTTCTCTAATTTTCTCAAATTTATCAATCATTAACAATTCATCAATCATTTTCATTCTTTTTCCTTTTCTAATCTTCAGAAAGAAATCAACTTCATTTTGTTCAGAATAAACAGCTTTTGTAAATAAATCATAGTCAATCTTTAAGATATCCTTAATTATTTCTGTAACATTTCTAGAAGATTGAGCTTCTATTAGCTTTCCATTTTCTCTAATTTCTGCATATGTAGTTCCTTTGCCTCTTTCCACAACTCTCTTAACATAATAAACATTTCCATCAACTTCAAACTCAATTTCAACTTCAGCTCTATTTTTCAAAGATGGTTTTTTCATTATTATATCGTCTAGCTTAACTTTTTTTGAATTTAAAGCAGGAAAATTACCAAACAAACCAAAGCAAATTCCATCTAAAACTGAAGATTTTCCAGAACCTATATGCCCTAATAAAGCATTGGTACCTTTACTAAATTTAAATTCAGAATTTAAATGAGATTTCCAGTTTTTCAATCTTATACTTTTAATTACAACCATTTTCTCACTTTAAAAAACTTGATATTCCTTTGATTTTTCCCAAAAGTATATCCATAGCTAAATCTATATCCTTTTCTTCCAAAATTTTAATTAGTCTTTCTACATCAAAACTTTCTTTAAATCCAAGGTCCTCTAAATTCTTCTTTAAAATTATCAATCCCATATCTCTTATGGAAATCTTTTGATCTCTTATATTCTTTAGCAACTCAAATTTCTCTTCAATTTCGCTGAATGAAACTTCCTTTGATATCAAAATAATTGCTTTCTCTTTAAACTTATTTTCAATTTCTCTAATTTCTTTATCCAAAATTTCCAAATCTTTTCCAATCAATTTTATTTTAATAATTGGCTTTTTTGAAAAACTTTTGGTTAAAATTCTTTTAATTCTTTCTTCAACTTTTTCTTTCCAATTTTCTTCAACTTCAATTTTTTCATAAAAGAACTTTCGTTGATTTTCTAAAGAAACAAATTTCACATCAATTTTTCCATTTTCAATTCTAATTTTTAAAAATCCTTTTGGAATTTCAGCTTCACTAGGTTGAAATTGTGTAATTACAGTACTTCCAGGAATTAAAAAATAACCATTTCTAAATTTTTCTATTGTATAGAGATGAATATGCCCATCAATAACTATATCAAATCCTTCTGGCAAATTGTTTAAATCAATAGTAGGTTTTTGAATTGGAGAGTAAACATATTGTCCAATGTTTTGATGTAAAACCAAAATGTTTATTGCATTTTCTATTGATTTGGGATTCCAATCTTTAAGCATTTCATAGGCAAATCTTTCAGGAACATGAGACATCCCATGAATAGCAACTTTTATTCCATCTTTTTCAAAAACAACATAATTTCTATGAAGATATACAAGCAAACCAGCTTTTTCTAAAGCTTCAATTATATTTTTTTCTCCTCTTAAATTTCTATCATGATTTCCATGAATAGCAATAACTGGTAAATGCTTTAAAGTTCTTTCTTTTGTTGCTAAAGGTAATTCTTTAGAACTTTCAATTAATTTAACTTTGCTTTCTTTTGAAAATGGTAAAGAAAGTAAGCTTAAGGCAAAATACCAAGATTTTGGCTTAGGACTTTTTGTATCGAAGATATCTCCAGCAAGAATTATTATATCGCTATCTAAAGCCTTTTCAAAAGCTTCAAAAGCATTTTCATAACTATCATTTTCCAATTCTTTGGTTAAGCTAAACCCCAAATGCAAATCTGAAATTACAGCAATTTCCATAGTTATAGCTTAATCTATCAATTTTTAAATTTTCTCTAACAAAATTTCAAAAGATTTAAATACTTAAAACTTAAATTGTTAATGTAAAGCTATTTCTTTGGTGTTAAATGTGAATCCTTTTGAAGAAAAGGGTATTCAAATAAGAAAGACTGGTACTACTACTGTAGGAATTTTGTGTAAAGATGGAGCTGTAATAGCTGCAGAAAAGAAAGCTACAATGGGATATCTAGTTGCTAGCAAAGAGACAGAGAAGATTTTGCCATTATCAGACTATATAGTTATGACTACTGCAGGGGCAAGTGGAGATGCACAAACTCTAGCTAGGTATATGAGAGCAGAAATTAAGCTATTTGAAATTCAAAATGGAAGAAGAATTAGCGTAAAAGGAGCAGCAACTTTACTAGCAAATATCTTACAATCTAGCAAGTATTTTCCATACTATGTTCAATTGATAATAGCTGGATACGATGAAAAACCAAGAATTTTTTCATTAGATGCAATAGGAGGAATGGAAGAAGAAAAGAAATTTTTTGCAACTGGCTCTGGTTCACCAATAGCTTTAGGTGTGCTTGAAGATGGTTACAAAGAAAATATAACAACAAAAGAGGCAAGAGATTTGGCTATAAGAGCTATAAAAGCTGCTGTAGAGAGAGATATAGCATCTGGAGGAAAAGGAATAGATATAGCAATAATAACTGAAAAAGGAATTCAAACAGAAAAAATTGAGCTTTAAAGTTAAGTTATTTGTATAAGGTTGAGAAAAATGGAAATTCTTAAGAGGTTAAAGGAAATAATTCCACCAAAAGTAATTAAGAAAGTAGAGTTTGAAGGTAGTGAAATCATTATTTATACTGATAATCAAGAATTTTTTCAAAATTATGAAGAAACTATAATGAATGCAGTTTCAACTTTGAAAAAAAGAATAGAAGTTAGGGCAACAAAAGATTTGCTTTTAGATGAAGAAGAAACAAAGAAAAAAATTAAAGAAATCGTTGATGAAGATGCTGGAATAAAGGATATCTATTTTGAGAAAGAAAGGAGTATAGTTGTTATTGTTGCTCAAAAGCCTGGAAAAGTTGTTGGAAGAAAGGGAGAGATTTTTAAGAAAATTAAAAAAGAAACATTTTGGACTCCAAGAATAGAAAGATTACCAAGCTTAGAATCTGATATAGTTTTGGGAATTAGGAAATTTTTGAGAAAAGAAATTAAATTTAGAAAAGATTTTTTGAATAAAGTTGGAAAATCAATTTTTTCTGAAAGAAAGGCTGAAAGATTTTGGATTAGATTAATTGGTTTAGGTGGTTGGAGAGAAGTTGGAAGATCATCAATTTTACTAGAAACTCCCAAATCTAAAATTCTAATAGATGCAGGAATTAGTGTTGGAGCTAATAACTCTAACATGTTTCCAATTGTAAATACAAAAGAATTTGATTATAACGAAATTGATGCTGTTGTAATTTCTCATGCTCATTTAGATCATTGTGGATTTTTACCAGTTTTATATGAATATGGATACGATGGGCCTTGGTATGCAACCCCTCCAACAATAGATTTAGCAACTTTGCTATGGTTAGATTTTATAGATGTTATGCAAAAAAGTGGAAATAAACCTTTATTTACAGCTAAGGGAGTTAAAAAAGCGATTAAGCATTCTATAGCAATAGATTATAAAGAAGTTTCAGATATAGCTCCTGATGTTAGACTAACATTTTTTAATGCTGGTCATATACTTGGTTCTGCTTTAATTCATTTGCATATAGGAGATGGAATGCATAACATTTTGTATGCTTTAGATCAAAAATATGATAAAACAAATTTGTTGAATCCAGCTCATACAAAGTTTAAAAGAGTAGAAACTTTAATAATCGAATCTACTTATGGTTCAAAACAAGATGTAATGCCACCAAGACCAAAAGTTGAAGAAGAATTTATGAATATAATTAATAAAACAATGGAAAGGAATGGAATTGTTTTAATTCCAAGCTTTAGTGTAGAAAGGGCTCAAGAAGTTATAGCAATTTTATTAAAAAACGAATTTCCTTATCCAATTTACATTGATGGAATGATTTGGGATGCAAATGGAATTTTTAGTGCTTATCCAGAATATTTCAACAGAGAAATGCAAGAAAGGATATACCAAGGAGAAGATATATTTGCTCATCCTTCTTTGAAAAGAATTGCTTCTAAGAGTGATAGAGAAAAGGCTTGGGAAGATAGACCAAGCATAATAATTTCAACTTCTGGAATGTTAATTGGAGGTCCGGTTATTGAGCATTTGAAAAAATTAGCGGAAGATGAAAGAAATAGTTTGATTTTTGTTGGATATCAAGGAGAAGGGACTTTAGGAAGAAGAATTCAAAAAGGTTTAAGAGAAGTTCCTATGAAAGATGAAGATTCGGGAAAAACATATACTTTGCAAATTAAAATGGAAGTTCATACTGTAGATGGGTTATCTGCACATTCTGATAGAAATCAATTATTAAGGTATATTTCAAGATTAACACCAAGACCTCAAAGAGTTATTGTAGTTCATGGAGAAGCTTCAAAAGCAATTGAATTCGCAAGGACTGTTAAAAGAATTTTGAAAATTGATGCAATTGCTCCAATGAATCTAGAAGCTATAAGATTAAGATGAATCTTCAATTTCTTCTTCAATAATTAAAGGTCCTATATATCCACATTTTCTACATCTATAAATTAAACCAAGCCATGGAAGAAAATCTATTTCTGTAGAACCACATTTTGGACATTTTAAAATTTTTTTAACCACCGCTATAACCTGGTAATTTCAATGTCATTAGTTGAGCTAGTTGATTTATTAACTTTGGTTCTATAGCAATTATATCGCTAGCAGTAATAATTCCAACTATTTTTTCTCCTTCAACAACAGCAAGTCTTTTTATGTTATTTTTAACCATTATCTCAACCGCTTTTTCCAAATCTTCGGAAGGATCTATTGTAATTACTGGAGTACTCATAATTTGTTCAACTTTAACTTTATCCAAATCCAAATTGTTTGAAATTGCTTTAAGAATGTCTGTACTAGTAATAATTCCTATAGGCTTTTCATTCTCAACTACCAACAAACTTCCTATGTTCATTTCAACCATTACTTTTGAAGCTTCTCTTAAACTTAAATCTTTGCTACATGTAATTACTCTTTTATTCATGACATTTCTTACTAGCATATATTGTAATTTGAGTTAAGAAAATAAATTTATATTTGAAACAAAAGAATAATTCTTGTATGCCAAGAAAAAGGAATGTAGAGAAAAAATATAAGGAAATTGAAAAAATTTTGTTGGAACAACTAGAAAGATGGATAAAAATTCAAAAGAAAAATGAGAAAGAATTGAGATATATAGCTTAATTATTTCTTTTTCTTCCTTTTAGCTCTTATAAAAGTTAAATAGTTTAGAAAATATCCTAAACCTAAAAGAAAAACACCTAGCAATAAAGTTACTTTATAAATTAATTCTAAAGGTGAAACAAAAAGTTGTACTATTAAATTTACTATTTGGTCCATTCCTTCGACTTGGATTTGGGAAAATTTTTGTAAAAGGATGTTTGTGAGAGAGTCTGAATAGTTTAATAAAAGGAAAGAATAAATTCCAACAATTAAAAATGAAATTCCAAAAAATTTTAGTCTTCCATCCCAACTTTTATAAGCAACTAAAGTTAAGATTCCAAATAAAATAGTTAAAATTAAAGAAATTTTTTCAAAAAAATTGAAGGAAGAATTTGCACTTTCAGAAAAAACATAAAAAGGATTCTCTTCTAAACAATCAACGAAATTGCAATTGTATTGTTTATAATAAATTTCTGATGAAATTTTTTGAGAAATTACTTCTAAAGGATCCTTATTTTTAAGCTCAGAACAACTTATGTTTATGTTTTTTTCAATTAAAGGTTCATTTTTAGGAATCTCTAAATAGCTTGAAAAGCTACAATATTGGTTAATTAAATTAATTCTTTCTTCTTTTGTTAAATTTCCAAATTGAGAAGAAGCAATTTTTTGAACACCAATATTAATAATTTTTTGAAAATTTTGATATGTTGTAAAATTTTCAATTAAATAAAGAGTTAGCCAAATCGACAACAAAATTATAAATAAAGAGGAAAAAACTATCTTTGCAATGCCTCTTATCATAAATATCATTTTTCTTTCTTTCTTTTTATTGTTTGGATGTTTGAAAAATTTAAATTTGGAAAGTTTAAATGAATTTCATGAAATTTTGGGAAGAATCTATAACAAACAAACTTTTAATTCTAATGATAATTGTTTTTACTCTAGAACTTATTTTTCCTAACATAGAAGATAACTTTTCTCTAATTCCAGCTTTATCGATATTTGAACCTTGGAGATTTATTACATCAATTTTTTTACATGCAGATTTTTTTCATATTTTTTGGAACGGATTTGCATTGCTTATGTTTGGAAATTTTTTAGAGGCTAGAATTTCAAAGAAAGATTATATTTTGCTATTTTTTGTTTCAGGAATTTTTGGAAACATTTTGTTTTATCTCTTTAATCCAAATTCTAGCGTTCATGCTTTAGGGGCTAGTGGTGCAATTTTTGGAATTTTAGGATGTTTAGGAATATTATATCCAAATTTAACAGTTTATTTTGGTCTTGCTCCCATGCCAATGATTTTTGCTGTAATAATTTGGGGAGTGATTTCTTTTTTTGGAATTTTTATTCCTTCTTATATAGCTCATGAAGCACATTTAGGAGGTTTGATAATTGGAATAATTTATGGAATTTACTTAAGAAAAAAGTTTGAAAGTCAAAGAATTAAAAGAAGAAAAATAATTTACTATTTTGCTTAACCAATATATTCAATTTCTTTCATTTCTTTTTCAGAAATTTTTCTTTTTGCTCTTTCTTCAAATTTTTGATAATATTCAACTATTTCTTTAGAAAGACTTGGCTTAATTTTCTTCAAAGCTTCTTCAAAATGTTTCATTTTAACTTCTTTTGCATTTATATCTTCTCTCATTGCATTCAAAGCAGCTTCTCTACAAACAGCCTCTATATCAGCTCCTGTATATCCTTCTGTTTTCTTAGCTAATTTTTTCAAATCAACATCTTTTGCTAATGGCATGTTTCTTGTATGAATTCTGAAAATTTCATACCTTCCATTTTCATCTGGTGGAGGAACTAAAATTAATTTATCAATTCTTCCAGGTCTTAGCAAAGCTGGATCAATTAAATCTGGTCTATTAGTAGTTGCTATAACAACAACATCTTTTTGTTTTTCAATTCCACTCATTTCTGTTAACAATTGAGAAACAATTCTTTCTGTAGCTTCATGCATTCCTAGGCCTCTTCTTGGAGCAATTGCATCAATTTCATCAATAAAAATTATTGCAGGAGCAACTTGTCTTGCTTTCTTAAATAATTCTCTAATTCTTCTTTCACTTTCACCAAACCATTTTGACATAATTTCTGGACCTTTAATAGCAATAAAGTTTGCTCCACTTTCATTAGCCACAGCTTTAGCAAGCAAAGTTTTACCAGTACCAGGAGGACCATATAATAAAATTCCTCTTGGTGGTTCAATTCCTAATCTTTCAAACGATTTTCTATACTTCAAAGGCCATTCAACCATTTCTTTCAAAGCTTGTTTAGCTTCTTTCAAATCACCAATATCATTCCAAGTAACTTTTGGTATTTCAATCAAAACTTCTCTCATAGCACTTGGTTCAACAACTTTCAAAGCATTTTCAAAATCTTCTTTTGTAACTTTCAATTTTTCAACATCTTCTTTTGACAAATGTTCTTCTTGCCATTTTATTTCTGGTAAAACTCTTCTTAAAGCATTCATAGCAGCTTCTTTACACAATGCCATTAAATCTGCTCCAACATATCCATAAGTTTTATCAGCCAAATCTTCTAATAACAATTCTTTCAATTCAGAATTTAGATCAGAGAAAATTTCTTTGTATTTTTCTTTTATGTATTCTTTCAATTCTTTTATTTTATTTTTTTCAATTTCTTCTCTTAATTTTTCAATTTTTTTCAATTTTTCCTCAATAGCTTTAATTTCTTCTTTCAATTTTTCCTTCACTTCTTTAGAAGCGTCTTTCATTCTTTTTTCTCTATTCTCAATATCTTTTTGTAGTTTAGCTTCTATTCTATCCAAAGCTCTTAAAACATTTCCTTTTGAAAAATCAGGCTCTATTGGCATATTTCTTGTATGAATCTTCAAAATTTCTAATCTTCCATCTCTTGTTGGAACAGGAACTTCAATTTCTCTATCAAATCTTCCAGGTCTTCTTAAAGCTGGATCTAAAGCATCTGGTCTATTAGTAGCCGCAATTACAATGACTTTTCCTCTTGATTTCAAACCATCCATCAATGTTAGCAATTGAGAAACAACTCTTCTTTCAACTTCTCCAGTAACTTCCTCTCTTTTTGGAGCAATTGCATCAATTTCATCAATAAAAATTATTGCAGGAGCGTTTTTTTCGGCTTCTTCAAATATATCCCTTAATCTCTTTTCACTTTCTCCATACCATTTTGACATAATTTCTGGTCCGCTAATAGATAAGAAATAAGCATTACTTTCATTAGCCACAGCTTTAGCAAGCAAAGTTTTACCAGTACCAGGAGGGCCATAAAGCAAAACTCCTTTTGGAGGCTCTATACCAAGTCTTTCAAAAATTTCTGGATGTCTCAAAGGCAATTCAATCATTTCTCTAACTTTTTGAATAACTTCTTTCAAACCACCAATATCTTCATAAGTTACAGCAGGAATTTTTCTTTCTAATTTCATTGTTTCTGGAATCTTTGGCAAAATTTGAATTTGTGTATTTTCTGTTATCCTAACAATTCCAGAAGGATCTGTATTAGTAACAATAAACTTTGTTTCTCCACCAAATGGAGTAAAGAAAATTTCATCCCAATCTAATCCAAAAAATTCTTTTAAGAAATCTGGCTCTTTGTATCTTTTTACAACAGGAGAGGGAATTATTATATCTCCTTTTGTTACAGGTCTTAATAACAAATTTTGCTTTATCAAATTTGGAGCTATATGAACTATAACACCCTCTTCAGCAGGAGCTAAAACAACTTTTTTTGCTTCTTTAACATCAGCCTTTCTAACAGTTACATATTCACCAACAGCAACTCCAGCATTTCTTCTTGTAATTCCATCAATTCTTATTAAACCTAAACCAACATCAGCTGGATATGCTCTTACAGCTATTGCTCCAGTTTTTCTTTTACCTTCGATTTCAATTATATCTCCATCCTTTACTCCAATTTGTTGCATTATCTTATAATCAATTCTAGCAATTCCTCTACCAGCTTCCTCTCTAGCTGTAAGTTCTCCAACCTTCAATTTTACTTCATTTTTATTTTCCATAAATCTCAGCTAAGAATAAATTTGAAGATAGATTTTTATAAGTTTTAGTTTTTGAAAAAAATTAAATCAAAAAGGGATATACAGAAGCTAGAATTTCTTGATTAATAACTCCAAATTCATCTTCTTTAATTCCTAGAAACTCTTTAATTTCTTCAGGAAAGTATATAATTGATGGAAGAACGTAGGGTTCTTTTGTTAAATCTAAAATTGAATAAAAATATCCTCCCAAAATATTTTCGTCAAGGTTCTTTGAAATTGCATACAATAATATTTCACCTCTATATTCCTTACCCATTTTTGGAACCTTAATTCTTCCAACACCTTCAATTATCTGATTGCTTTTAATTTCAATTACTATTCTCTCATCTCTATAGGAAGAAGGAATTAAAGCTGTAGGATACTGATAAATATTTACAAAAGGATTTTCTTCAAGAAGAGGTGTATCAGAGGTATTTGCTATTAAAATTAAAGGTCGAAGCTTAATAATCCCCTTAATTTTTTGAATGTTCATAAAAATTAAAAAAAATTAATTCCAATCTTTTTTGCTAGGGCAATTTGGATCTAAACACATTTGGAAGGGTCTTTTCCCTTTTCTATAGACTCTAATTATTGGAGTTCCACAAAATTCACAAACTTTTCCTGTAGGTTCAATTCTTGCATTTTGTGGCAAAGGATATGCAGCATTACACTTTGGGTAATTGCTACAGCCAACAAAAAACTTTTTTGTTTTCTTTGACCTCAAAATTATTAAATCCCCTCCACATTTAGGACATTTTCCGAGAATTTTACTGCTTTCTCTAACTTTTATTATGCTTTCAGAAAGTTCTTTTCCAATTTTTATTTCATTTTTCTTAAATTCTTCTAAAATTTCTTTCAAAACTTTTTTAGCTTCTTCAATTACTTCCTCTTTAGATTTCTTTCCATTAAAAACTAATTCCATCTCTTCTTCAAATTTTCTCGTTAATTTCTCACTTAAAACTAAAGGAGAAAATTTCTTTAATATTTTTACAACAGCTTCTCCAATCTTAGAAACTACAATACTTTTTCCAGAGATATATCCTCTATCATACAAGGTTCTTAAAATTTCAGCTCTCGTAGCTTTTGTTCCTAAGTTTCTTTTTTCTAATTCTTTAATTATAGAACCTTGGGAATACCTAGCTGGAGGTTGGGTTTCTTTTCTTACAATTTCAATTTTTTCAATTTTAACTTCTTGACCTTTTTTCAATTCTGGCAATTCGATTTCATCTAACTTCATATAAGGCTTATATATTTTTGTCCATCCTTCTTCCAAAGTTTTTTTACCAACTAAAACAAATTTTTTACCATTAACTTCTATTAAAACATGAATACTTTCTCTTATTGCAAAATCACCAAAAACAGCTAAAGTTCTTCTTGCTATCAAATCATAAAGTTTTCTTTCTCTTTTAGATAACTTTGATAAATCAGGAATTTCTTGAGTAGCGTAAACTGCAGGATGTGCAGGATCATCTTTTTTACCTTCATTTGGCTTAAGTTCTTTCTTAGCTAGCAATTGTTTTGCAAAAGAAGAATAAGATTTGATTTTAGCTAAAGAAGAAATTATTTTTTTGTAGTTTATGCTCGGAGGAAGCTTTTGTGAAGAACTTCTTGGATAGCTGATATAACCTCTTTGGTATAAATTTTCAGCTATGCTCATAGTTTGAGAAGGAGAAAATTTAAATTGAGAATAAGCTTCTGTTTGCAAATCAGTTGTATTGAAAGGAACAGGAGGTTTTTGTTTATATTTTTTCTTCCTAATTTCAACAACAATTCCTTTTTTAACTTTTTTTAATTCTTTTTGAATTTTTTTCATTTCATCTTCTTTCCAAATTTTTGGAATTTCAAAATTTGCAAGATAAACTTTATTTCCAATTTTAATTTTTGCATAAATTTCCCAATATGGTTTAGGAATAAATTTTTTGATTTGCTGTTCTCTTTCAAAAAGTAAAGATAAAGCTGGGCCTTGAACTCTTCCTGTAGAAATCATTGAAAAAACTTTTTTCCCATTGTTTTTCAAAGATAAAGTCAAAGCTCTAGTTAAATTAATTCCCCATAACCAATCCAAATAATGTCTTGTTAAACCAGCTTCTATTTGTCCTTTGTTTAAAGAAGTTAAATTTTCATAAGCTTGAATTAATTCATCTTTTGTTAAAGTGGAAAATTTCATTCTTTTTGCTTCTTTTCTATTTAGTAAAAATCTTAGAATATTATATCCAATTACACTTCCTTCTACATCATAATCAGTTGCTATTATAACTTCTTTTGCATCCTTAGCCAATTTTTTAATAACTTCAAAATATTTTTTAGAAAAAAGAGAAGATTTTTTTACTAAAAAACTTGGTCTCCAAATAGCTTCAAAAACAGGATATATCCAACCTTTTGATTTATCTTTTACATCTAAATTAAACAAATGACCAACAGCAGAAACAACTATATGCTTTTTTCCATTTCTTTTAAATTCAAAATATTTTACATCTCCAATTTCTTTTTGTTTTAAGCTTCCTTTTTCAGCTAAAGAAGAAGCTATTTTTTTCATAGCAGTAGGTTTTTCAGCTATAATTAATATATACTTTCCAGAGTTTGACATGAAATCTTTTTTAGAATTCAACTATTATAAATGTTATTCAACAACTATTGGTTCAGAAGATTTAAGTTGAGAAATTAAGCTTTCTATTGAAGCAATTCTATTTTCAAGCATTTCAATTTTTTCAATTATTTCATAAATTCTTTTTTGACTTTCAATTTTTTCCTTTCTTACTTGCAATTCAGCCAATTTTTTCATTTCCTCTTTAATTTTTTCAATATCTTTCTTGCTTGCAATTTCTTCTAAACTTATAAATTTTGAAGTTTCTTCTTTTTCTCTTTCAATTTTTTCAGCAATTTCTTCCAATTTTTTAACTCTTAATGAAATTTGATCAATTTTATCTTTTTCGATTTTTAATGAAAGTAAGTTGTTAATTTCGCTAGATATTTCATTTATTTGATTGATTAAATCTTTTGAAATTCTTTCTAAGCTTTCAACTCTACTAGCTAAATTTTTGCTATCAGTTTCGAAAGAAAAGACTTTTGTTTTCAAAAATGAAACTTTTTCATCAATTTCATTCATTTTATTCCTTATCCATTCAACTTCGATTTTTGATGGTAAATTCTTGTCTGAAATTTCTTTAACTTTTTCTTCAATTTCATTTAGCCTAGAAGAAAGAGCTGGAGGAATTTTTTCAATTATTTTTTTCATTTCTTCAATCTCGTTTTTTAATCTTTCAATTGTTTCAACTCTTTTTTTCAGAAATTCTATTTGATCTTGCAAATCTTCAGGAACAGTTCTTTTCAAGCCTTCTAAAGAGACATCCATTTTTTCAACTTTTGATTTGAAATTTGAAAATTCATTATTAAAATCTATGAAGCTTTCTTCTAATTTTTCGACTCTTCTAGTTAATTCTTCTGGAAGTTTAATTTTTTCTTCTTTCCATTCTTCAAGCATTTTCTTTAACTCTAGAATTCCAGCTTGCTCAACCATTATTAAATCTTCTAAATCTTCAACTTTTTGGAAAAATTCATTAAGTTTTTCAGAACTTAAATCACCAACTTTAATTTTAAGCTCAGAAAGTGCTGTCTCTATATCCAAGATTCTTTTTTCAATTTGCATTAAACTAAACTTAAATTTTTCTTCAACATCCTTTAACTTTTTTGTTTCTTCTATAGAAGAGTCTCTAACTTCTTCCATGCTTTCTCCTCATTTTTCTATATTTTATACTATTTACTCTTAACCATAAAAACCATACTGTTAGCACTAATATTATCATTCCTTGAGCCCATAGCAAAGAATGTACAGTTTCAAAAGCATTTTCACCCAAATTTATTAAAATCAAAGAGCATGCAAAAATTCTTAGCAAATTACCAACAAAAACAATAAAAATTGCTATTGGAATAAACTCAAATTTTCTTTTAAAAGAAATTGATGGAGTCGCTAAGATTAAAGAAAAAATGAAATACATGCTTTTCCATCCAGTAGAATCCCAAGAAATATAAACAAAGAAAGAATTTGAATTTTTGAATATTTGAATTAAATTATTGAAAAGTAAGCATTTATAACCATAGAATTCGAGAATTTTTGAAACTAAATAAGAAATTAAAGATTGGAGAGCTGGAATAGAGAAATCAAAATAAATTGCAATATATAAGGGAATTGCTAATAAGTTTAGAGATATTACAAAAATTAAGAAATTTTTTAAATTCTCTTTCGATAACTTTGAAGCCATTCTAAAAACCTTTCTTTAAATTTTTCTTTCAAAATTCTTTCAAATTCATCTTTTTTTATAAACTTAATTCCGTTTTTCTCTAATGTTTTGGGTAATTGATTTTCTAGTAATATTGGAAAGCTAATTTTAGATATATCCTTTGGAAGAGTTTTTGTAATTAAAGCTAAAATTTTGCAGTTTTCTAACAAAAGTAAGTTTTCATTTTTATTACATTGAATAATTCTTTTTTCCAACCCAAATTCATTATCAATTTTTTTCAAATTTTCATAAGAAATTTCTTCAATTTTTATAATTGGTAGATATCCATTTCTTTCCATTTCTTCAATTGTTTTTAAAATTTGATATTTTCTTTCCATTTCTTTTAACTTTTTTTCAAGAATTTTCTTCTCAAAATTAAAACTTTTCTTTCTTTCTTTTCTCAAAATTTTAATCTCATTTTTAAGTCTGCTAATTTCTCTTTTCTGTTCTTCAATTATCCTATTCAATTTTCTAATTTCTTTTTCTAAATCTTTTTTCTCTTCTCTTTCGATCAATTTTTCAAGTTGTTTTTGACCCAAAACCAATTCAATGGCCTCTTTTATACTTTTTGCTTTTCCTTCAAACATTTTTTTGGTAACTTCTTCAGAATATTCTTCAATTCCAAATCTCTTGAGAGTTTTTCTTATCTTATCAAAAATTTTTCTAAACTTTTTGTAAGCTTTTAGAGAAGAAGCTAAAGCATCAATTTCATGAACATTTTTTACAAAATTTTCAAATCCAAATTTCTTTACTAAATAATTTTTTTCAATTCTTTTCAAATCTTCTTTTGGAATAAACAAAGAAGCACCAAAATTTTTAGCTATATATTGAATTGTTTTAGGACTATGCTTAACATCAGTAGCAATTATGATTGGTTTTCCAAATTTTGATATATAGTTTAAAATTTCACTTCTCTTCCAATTTCTTTTGCTAATAACATTTACAAAATTTCCTTCTATATCTAAAATTGCAATTGCTGTTGTAATCCCCACATCAACTCCAACAATTATTGGTTTTTCATTCATACTTAGCACTTATAATTTTTCTTATTTCTTTTGCTAACTTATCTCCAATTCCTTTAACTTTTTTTAATTCATATTCGCTAGCTTTAAAAACATTTTCAACGCTTCCAAAATGTTTTAGCAACCTTTTTGCCAAAATTTCTCTAACTTTTGGTAAACTTGCAACAATTTGCTCTTGCAATTCTCTAATTTCTTTCTTCTTTTTAGAAATCTTTATTTTTGGAAATTCCTCTTTCTTTTCAAAAACTTTTTTTGCTAACCAATAGATAAAATTTGCAGTTTCATTTTCATTTTTTGTCCAAATTATTGAAATATTTTTTGTTGCAAAATAAGCCAAAGCACCAAAAAAAGCATTTTCATGAATTCTATTAAAAGAAAAACCTTCAATTATTAAAATTGATTTTTCAAATTTTTCTTTCAAATTTTCAACTTGTTCAAAAATTCTTTTATCAATAATAGAAGAAATAAAATCATCATAGCTTTTTCTTTCAATTCCGATATTTTCTACAATAAAATCTCCTATAGGCAAATTCATTTTCAAAATTTTCACATCTTTTTTATTCTTAAGAATTTCTATTATTCTTTTTTCCCTATAATCACAAATTATAATTGGCTTATCTTTTTTTACCAAAATTTTTTGTTCCATTATTTCAACCAATCAAATATTGTCTTTTTAACTTTTCTTTCTTTTAATTTTTTATCAGATATTTTTTTCATAGAATAAAGTATCTTTTTCATTTTCTTTTCCCTATGAAAAGCGGCCCAATAAAATGCTTCATCCATAGTTTCCTTAGTTAACAAAATTATAATTTTTCCAGGAGATTTTCTTCCAACCCTTCCTCTTCTTTGCAACATTCTTATTTCGCTTGGCACAGCCTCATAAAAAATTGCATATTGAACATCAACTATATCTAAACCTTCTTCTCCAATGCTAGTTGCTATCAATACATTGAATTCACTATTTGCAAATCTGTTTAAAATTTCAATTTGCTTTTTTTGGCTTAGACCAAAACCTTTTTTCTTAGCTTGTCCAATCAAAATTTCACTTTTAATTCCATTTTTATCCAAACTTTCTTTTATTTTTTGAACTGTAGCTCTATAATTTGCGAAAACAATTATTCTAACTTTTGGATTTTTTGAAATTAATTCTTTTAAAATAGAAATCAATTTTTTAAGCTTTGGATGTTCAAACCCAACTTCTTTCAATTTTCTAACTCTTTCTTTTACAATCCAAATTCTAGGATCTTTTATAAGCAATTTATCACTTCTTTTTTTACTATTTGCCAAATTTTCAAAAAATTCATACAAACTTTCAATTCCTTGTGTTTCTAAAAGTTCTAAAGCATGATAGATTTTCAAAGCTTCAGCTAACTTTCTTGCTACAGAAAACAAATATTTTCCTCTATTTCCTTCATCGATCATTTTGCTAACTTTTTGTTGTAAAGTTAGCAAACTTTTCTTTGTTAGCTTAGAAGTTTGAATTATACCAACTGATTTTAACCATTGGATGTCCTCTTTCAAAGCATTTTCCAAATATTGCTTTATTCCTTTAATTTCTTCTGGCAATTCAACATATATCCATTCTTTCTTAATTTCTTTGATATATGGTTTAACATCTTTATCAAACTCAGTTCTTATTTCAACTGCCTCTATAAACAAATTTTTCTTAACTTCTGCAATTTTCTCTGCTTTTCCTCCAGGAGATGCTGTCAAACCTAAAATTAAAGGATATAAAGAAGCTTGTTTATACCTTTTTGCTATATAAACATAAGGATAATCTTTTACTGCTCTATGAGCTTCATCGAAAATAATTAAAGAGAAGTTTGTAAGTTTAAGGATATTACTTTCTAAATCATTTTTTACAGCTTGAGGAGTTGCAACTATTATTTTCCCTTTTTGATAAAATTCTATTCTTTTATCCTTTCTTATTTTTCCAGTTACTAAAACAATTTCTTCGTTTGGAATTTCAGTAATTGTTTGGAATGTTTTTTGATGTTGAGCACATAATGGTCGAGTAGGAGCTAGCATTAAAATTTTGCTATTTGGATATCTTTCAATTCTTTTTAAAGCAACTAAAATTGCAATTATTGTTTTTCCCAAGCCAGTTGGCAAAACAACTAAAGTATTTTTAGAAATTGCAGTTTTAACAATATTCAATTGATATTCTCTAAATTCGATTTGATCTTTTTTAAGAAATTTAAATTCCATACTAATTTCAAATTGGATTGAATAGATAAATTTTATTCTCCAATTATCGTTACAAAAACTTTTCTTTCTCTTGGTTCAAAAAGTTCTATAACCCAAAAATCTTGCCAGGTTCCTTTTACTAACTTTCCATCTTTAATTGGAACAGTAAAAAAGCTTTTTAGTAAATTGTTCTTTTGATGAGCAGTTGCATTTTCATTACCTTCATAGCTATGATGATATTTTGAATTCATTGGCAAAATTCTTTCAAACATTTCTTTTAAGTCTTCAAAAATTGTTGGATCATCTTCTTGAATTAATAAAGCTGCGGTATTATGCAAAGAATTTGCAAACAAAATTCCATTTTTTATTTTGCTTTCTTTTACAACTTCTTCTAACTTTTCTGTAATTTTTACAAAATCATAAATTCCTTTTGTTTTGATTTTAATTTCTTTCTGAAAAATTTTCATAATTTAAATTTTGTTTGATTTAAATAAAGTTATGAAACTTGCAGCTTTGTTTAGTGGTGGAAAAGATTCAACTTATGCAATTTATTTAGCTAAGAAAATGGGATATGAGGTAAAATATTTGCTAACAATTTTTCCAGAAAGCAAAGAATCTTGGATGTTTCATCATCCTTGCATAGAAATGACAAAAGTTCAAGCAGAACTTATGGGAATAAAGCAATTAATTAGAAAAACAAAAGGAGAAAAGGAAAAAGAATTAGAAGATTTAAGAAAATTGGTTGAAAAAGTTAAAGATGAAGTTAGTGGTTTGCTTAGTGGAGCATTAGCTAGCAATTATCAGAAAGAGAGAGTTGATAGAATTGCAAAAGAATTTGGTTTAGAAAGTATAGCTCCTTTATGGAAGAAAGATAGAGCAAAATCTTTAGAAGATGAAATTAAAGAAGGATTTGAAATTATGGTTACTGGAGTAGCTACACAAGGAATGAATGAAAATTGGCTAGGAAGAATTTTGGATTTGAAAACTTTGAATGAACTTAAAAAATTAAGTGAAAATTTTGGGATTGATGTTGGAGGAGAGGGAGGAGAATATGAAACTTTAGTTTTAGATTGTCCTTTATTTTCTAAAAAAATTGTTGTTAAAAATTTTGAAAAAATTTGGGATAAAAAAACAAATTCTGGGTATATTGTAATAAAAGATTTTGATTTAGTTGAAAAGGAAAATTTAAAAGGAAGAAATTAAGTTTTAATTAGTGCCGGGGTGCCGGAACCAGGCTAACGGGCTGGCCTCGAGTACCAATGAAGAACCCAAGAGGTAGCTGAAAAAACAATGAAGAACGCTCTTGATTCAGAGAAAGCCAGTGGGCTTATGCCCATGTGGGTTCAAATCCCACCCCCGGCGTGG